>JBCCGX010000814.1:0-4904 GCA_039029035.1 Acidobacteriota bacterium
GGGGCATCAAGGCTTTGCAAGGCGTGCAGTTTGAAGCCAAACCGGGCGAGATTACTGGCGTGATCGGGCCAAACGGGGCAGGGAAGACCTCGCTCTTCAATGCGATTTCGGGTTTCTACAAGCCGGATCGCGGGACGGTTTCGTTCGAAGGGCGCGATATCGGGGCGTTGACTCGTCTTCATGTCCGGCTACAACGAGAATCTGCACCTCGGCGAGAGCCACCCCGGGCGCAAGATTCACTTGATCCCCAAGCCGTTCACCCGCCAGGAGCTGGCCCAAACCGTGCGCCGGGTGCTGGAGGAAGAGGCCGGCATCTAACTCCCGGGGTTGAAACCCAGGGCTACGCTCTCGGGTCCCTCCGGGACCCAGCCCCAGAGGGGCGAAATTCCGTAGCCTGGGATTTCAATCCCAGGCCTCGACGCCGGATCTGCCCGCTAGACCACACCATACGCCAGCATCGCATCGGCGACCTTGAGGAAGCCGGCGATGTTGGCGCCCTTGACGTAGTTCACATAGCCGTTTTCGTCCCGGCCATGTTCGACGCAGCGAGCATGGATCTCGCGCATGATTTTGCGCAGCTTCTCGTCGACTTCCTCGCGCTCCCAGGAGATGCGCAGTGCGTTCTGACTCTGCTCCAGCCCGGAGACGGCAACACCGCCGGCATTGGCTGCTTTGGCCGGCCCATAGAGCACCTTGGCCTCCACCAGAGCCTGCACGGCATCCAGGGTGCTGGGCATGTTGGCCCCTTCGGCGACACCGAGCACGCCATTGCCGATCAGGGTCTTGGCGTCGTCGCCGTCTAGTTCGTTCTGGGTCGCCGACGGGAAGGCCAGATCGACCGGCACGCCCCAAGGGCGCTGGCCGGGGTAGTACTCGGCGCTCTTGTACTGCTCGGCGTACTCATGGATGCGGCCCCGGCGAACCTCCTTGAGATCGATCGTCCAGGCCAGCTTCTCCTCGTCGATCCCGTCCGGGTCGTGGATGAAGCCACCGGAGTCCGACAGGGTCACCACCTTGGCGCCATGTTGGATCAGCTTCTCCGCCGTATAGAGGGCGACGTTGCCGGAGCCCGACACCGAGCACACCTTGCCAGCGATGCCGTCACCTTTCCGCTCGAGCATATTCTCGGCAAAGTAGACGCTGCCGTAGCCGGTGGCCTCCTTGCGGATCAAGCTGCCACCGAAGGACAGCCCCTTGCCGGTGAGGACCCCGACGAAACGGTTCTGCATCCGCTTGTACTGGCCGAACATGTAGCTGATCTCGCGCGCCCCGACACCGATATCGCCAGCCGGCACATCGGTGTCTTCGCCGATATGACGCTGCAGCTCGATCATCAGCGAGTGGCAGAAGCGCATCACCTCGCGGTCGCTCTTGCCCTTGGGATTGAAGTTCGAGCCCCCCTTGCCGCCGCCGAGCGGCAGGCCGGTCAGGCTGTTCTTGAACACCTGCTCGAAGCCGAGGAACTTGAGCACGCTCAAGGTGACCGAGGGATGGAAGCGCATGCCGCCCTTGTAGGGTCCGATCGAGTTGTTGAACTGCACCCGCCACGCCCGGTTGGCCCGGATGTTGCCCAGGTCGTCTTCCCAGGTGACGCGAAAGATGACGATGCGGTCGGGCTCGGTCATGCGCTCGAGGATCTGGGCCTGCTTGTACTCCTGATGCTCGTTCACAAACGGCATCAGGTACTCGACGACCTCCTGCACCGCCTGGTGGAACTCGAGCTCGTAGGGGTTGCGTTTCTTCAGGCCCCGCATGAACTGCCGAACCTGCGTCTGGATCGGATCGATCTTCTTCGACTTGGCCTTGACTGCTACCGCCATGGCGCTCTCCCAGGAAAGAACCGTTGAAAAGGGACTCCCTCGAGCCTCCGGTGGGGGTTGAGGGAAGGGTACGCTCTGTCCATACAGCTCGACCTCGATCGTGCCACCGCGGCAAGGGCGATCCCGAGCATCATTCAGGCTGGATCCGGCACGGCTGAGCTCCGGGGCCCAAGGTGCACAGACGGCCTCCGCGGCGCGGAATGTCAGGATCTAAGGTGGTATCGAAGAGGTTTGTGGTCGATTAACGTTCGATGCAAGATGCGGGTCTGTGAATTAGCGAAGCTTGCGGAAGATGAGACCAACGGGAGTCTCGAAAGATCCTGAAGACATTCCAACGATTATAGGTTCCGCCCCTCAGCGGAACAAGTCTCAGGTTTGCAGGACTATTCCTACAAGAGGCTTACAGACCGAGCTTGGTGTGCTGCACGTAGGTATCCCACAGCTCACCGAGAAAGAACTTACCGAACTTGGCGACAGTCGCTGCCTCCTCGGCTTTCGAGCTGGCGCCGGTGACCCGTAGGGTCGAGACCAGGCTGATAAGACCTTTGACGCCGATCCGCAGAACCCCGGCGCCGACCACCGGCCCGGTTTTGTCGGTGCCTTTGTGTAGCTGGGTGAAGAGGGTCGTCGTGTCCTTCCACAGATCGAGGCCGCCATCGTCGCTCACTTCCTTGCGGCCCGCCACGTAGTAACTCTCGCCTTCGTGCTCGATCGGCAGTTCGTAGATCATGTACTTGAGCTTCGAATCGGCCGGATAGAAGAGATTGAACGCTCCAGGCCCGGTGCCGTGCAGGCCTTCGCCGAAGGGTGTGAAGTCGATACTGCCGGCGATGCCGCCGGTGTGTTCAGGGTCGGTGACGAACCGCTCGAGGTCGTCGATGATTACCGTCGCATGCATCGCCATCTCGCTGCCGTTGCGCTCGCCCTGCTTCTTGCCGGCGCGCGTGTCGGTCTCGTCCAGAGCGAAGCCGCCCGCCATGGTTTCGCTGAAGGTGATGCCTGGTTGCTGGTCGCTCATCGTGTCGCCTCCAATTACAGTCGAGTCGCACGGCACCGGTGCGGGCACCCCATGCGACTCGGGTGTTGCGGGTCTGTCGAGCTCGTCGGACGAATACTGTAATACATTCAACCGGCATGTCGCCCCAACCCAACCGACGATCCCGCGATCGGCCCCCTTCCGGGTGCCTGCGAGCCCTGCTGGTCAACTGTGCCCTGGCGCTGTCGAGCATCGCCCTCTTCCTCGCCGTGGTCGAGCTCGGCTTGCGCCTCAGTGGTTTCTCTTATGTCCTGGTGCCGCAAGACATCGAGTTCGGCAAGCCCGATCCGGTGCTCCTAGAGACCGGCTTCCTGGCCGACCCCGATCTGTTCTGGGTCACCCGCGACTATCCCGACAAGCTGGCCCGCTTGGCGACCGAGCGCCCACCGCTGCTCTTCATGGGCGACTCGTGCACCCACTTGGGACACTACGACGACGAGCTGGCGGGTCTGGTGGCGACACGCCGCCAGACCCGCTTGCGCTTCGGTAACCTCGGTGTCGCCGGCTGGTCGACCCACCAGGGACGCCGGCAGCTCGAGCGCGATGTCCTACCCCTGGCGCCCGCGGTCCTGACGTTCTACTACGGCTGGAACGACCACTGGGTCGGTTTCGGTATCGAAGACAAAAACGTCGCCCTGGCCAATCGGGTCTTCACCAGCGCCTGGGGCCGGTCACGCGTCGTCCAGCTGACGATGCAAGGCGTGATCGCGATCGGAGCACGGCAGACCGCTTACCCCAACCGCGTCTCGCGGATCGATTTCGAGGCCAACCTGCGCTCGATGATTCGCCAGGCTAGCGCGCAAGGCATCGAGCCCGTTCTGATCACCGCTGCGACCTCCCACCGCCGCGGTGAAGAGCCACCGGAGCTCGCTCTGCGCTGGCTACGAGAGCTCGAGGACCTGGTGCCACTGCACCTCGCCTACACCGAGTCCGTGCGTCAGGTGGCCGACGCCGAAGACGCTATCCTGTGCGACGCTGCGGCGCGCTTTGCCGAGCTGCCCCGGCCACAAATCGAAAGCTCCTTTATGGCCGACGGCATCCACCTCACCGCCGAGGGGGATCGCCGGCTGGCGGAGTTTCTCTACGCCTGCTTCGAGCGCCAGGGGCTGTGGGATCGGATCGTCGGCAGCTAGTCCCGAAAATTCACCAGCCTGTCGCTCCGGCGCTCAAAGGCCCGCGCTGTGGGACTTGACGCAGGGACCTGGCAAGGCGCTGTGTTCTGGCGAAGGCTTCGAAAAGCATTCGCCCCAGGTCCGTTCGCGCTTCGCTCTCAGGCTGGTGAATTTTCGAGACTAGTTCCCCACATAGACTTGCAAGTTCCCCACATAGACTTGCAGCACCCGCCGTAAGGTCTCGATACCGCGCAGGAAGGCATCGACCGGGATCGACTCGTTGCGGCCGTGGATGCCGCGCAGATCCTCGGCGTTGATCGAGAACGGTGAGAAGCCATAGGCCGGGATGCCGCGCTGGCGGAAGTAGCGCGAATCCGTGGTGCCGGCAATGAAGGTGGGCACGACCGGCGCGCGCACCTCGAGGGCCTCTTCCAGGGCGCGAAAAATCGGGTGCTCCGTCGGCGAGGCGTCGGCCGGCGGCGAATCGAGCACGACCTCGACCTCGACCTCCGAACCGAGCAGCTCACGGATCTCGGCCAGGAAGGCGTCGCTGTCGCTATCCGGCAGCAGGCGGATGTCGACCGAAGCCCGGGCGACGGGCGCGATCACGTTCGAGCCCTTGCCGTTGTCGATCTCGGTGACCTGGATCGTGTCGAGAAAATAGACCGGCATGCCCGGAGGCAGCGAGAAAGTCGCCGGATCGACACCGGATTCGAGCTGCTCGAGCAGCTCCACGGATCGACCGCCTTCGAGACGCGCAAGCCCGGCGAGGTACTGCTGGACCGCCGCATTCATGCGCAATTGCAGCGGGCGCTCGACCAGACGCGCCAGGGCTTCGACCAGGCGATGGGTCGCGCTGCGCGGTCGCAGCCCCGAGGCATGGCCTCCTCGCCCTGTGGCAGTGACCGTGAGCCACAACGGTCTCTTCTGAGTGAC
>JBCCGX010000815.1:0-4901 GCA_039029035.1 Acidobacteriota bacterium
GACCGGACCGGCCAGCAGGACGCCGCTGAGCTCGTCGCGCACCTCGACCGTGCCGATGCCGGCGACCAGAAGGTCGCGCCCGCCGAGGCCGATGTTGATGCGATCCAGCCCGCCGCCGAAGAAGCCATTGGCCGCCGCGCCTGTCACCTGGTAGATGATGTCGAACGGCGGCAGCACCGCCGGGTTGCCGGAGATGACACGGACGTAGCCGGGACCCGATCCCACCTGCGGTGCGCCGACCGCCAGGTCGTCCCAGCCGTCACCATCGACGTCGCCGACGGGCTCCATGTCCCACCCGAGGTAATCGGTCCGGGCGCTACCGACGGAGGTCTTGAGCGGCGCGCTGAACGCCGCGCTGTTGTAGTTGAAGAATAGCGCCTGGCCACGATTGAGACCGTTATTGACGCCGCCGTTCGAATGGTAGGCGGCATCATTGACCGCCACGATGGGCGTCGCGCCTTGGGTATTACCGAGGGCTTCGACGTCGTTACCAAAGGTGTTGGCCACCGCCGGTGCGATGGCGAAAGCACTTTGGGTGCCGACGATCAACTGCTGGGCCTGCAACGCACCGGCGCAGCACGCACCGAGCGCCAGAGCGAGGATGGATCGACCGAGATTCTTCATTGGAGACTCCTTTTCCGCACACAGGTTTCCCGTCTCACCCCCGGCACATGCGAGGGCTCCTCCATGCTTCGAGGCATGGGAGCGCCGCGAAGAAGGCTAGGCCGGCGGGGAGGTCAAGCAGCGGGTTCTTGCCCCGCATCACCCCAGCCAGTGGCGTTTCTTGACGGCCTCATGGCTACATAGCGCAAAGCCGCAGCCGGAGACTTAAAAGAAGATGCCGCTCCTCACCCCACGGGCCGATCTGGCGCTTGCCAAGCGGTTTCGAAACATCCAAATAGATCAATCCATGGGCAGGATGGCCCCTCGATCTGAGCTATGATTAGTCAGGGTACCTCCGAGACAAGGCCGAACGACGCAAGGAGCAGGGCGATGGACGAGCAGATGGGCCACTACCGGATCGTGCGCGAGCTGGGTCGAGGGGCGATGGGGGTTGTCTATCTCGCCCATGAGGACTCGCTCAACCGGACCGTTGCGCTCAAAGTCTTGGCGCCGAGCTTCGGCGAAGGTGAGGAGGACTTCCAGCGCTTCCACCGCGAAGCCAAGAGCCTGGCACAGCTCAACCATCCCAACATCGTGCAGATCTATTTCGTCGGCGAAGACGACGGGCGTCACTTCTTCGCCATGGAATTTGTTCCTTCGAGCTTGCAGCAGATCCTGAGCGACGAGGGCCGGCTCGACAGCTGGCGCTCGGCGCAGCTGATCCTGAACGCGGCCTCGGGCCTGGCGGCTGCGCACGAGCGCGGCATCATCCATCGCGACGTCAAGCCGGCCAACCTGCTGGCCACCGAAGATGGCACTCTCAAGGTCGCCGACTTCGGCATCGCCCGTATCGCCGCCGCTGCGACCCGCCTGACCGTGGCGGATGCCATCCTCGGGACGCCGCGTTACATCTCGCCGGAGCAATGCGAAGGCCTGGATGGCGACGCCCGCTCCGACATTTACTCCCTCGGCGTCACCTACTACGAGATGCTCACCGGCCGCGCGCCCTACCGCTCCACCAGCGCCCTCGCCTTGGTGCGCGAGATCCTGCAGGATACGCCGTCACCGATCGAGGCCATCCTGCCCGAGGTCGACTCGCGGACCCGTACTATCGTCAGCCGGATGATGGCGAAGGATCCCGCCGACCGCTACCAGAGTGCCAGCGAGCTGGCCGCCGATCTGCAGTCTCACCTGCTGAGCCGGATCCTGCCAGGCTTTGACGGGCGCATCCCGTCACCGACCGCGACCCACCCTGCCCCGCCGGCCACGGTGTCTGAACCGGTCGCGACACCGGTCGCCACAGTGTCTGAACCGGTCGCCACGGTGCCTGAGCCGGTCGAGACACCGGTCGCAACCGTATCCGAGCCAGCCGCGGCACAGGTCGCAACGACCCCGCTGCCGGCCGCGCCGCAGCCTTTGCCGACCGTCACAGCCCCCGAGCCACCCAGGGTCGCCCCGCCGCCACTGCCAACTGCGGATTCTGATGCCGCCAGCGGCCGGTCAGTCGCCGAGACCGACGCGACGGCAACCTGGGGTGCCGCCACAGAAGACGGTGGCGCGATGGCGCTCGAGGCACAGCCCAGCCGCCCGGCCGCCGCACGGTGGGCCATCGCCGCCTTCGTCTTGCTGATGCTGGGCGGTACCGTGGTCGCCGCAGCCCTTTGGCAGCAGCAGCCGGCGCGCTCCGCTCTGGCGTCCGCCGCGGGCGCCTTGGAAAGACTGATCTCCGGCAGCGAGTCCGAGGAGGCTCCACCAGCGACGGAGCATCCGGCCGCTCACGGCGAGGCAGCGGGTACCCCGTTGCCCGACAACGGGCCGCCGGCCGACAGCGAGCCCCAGACCCTTGCCCCTCTGCCGGCTTCGCACTCCGGCGAAGAGGGCACGACGCCAGCTCACAGCCCCGCTGGGCCTGAAGCCCGAGAATGGGAGCCTCTCGCTGCGGGCGCAGCGCCGCAGACGGTCACCGCCGACTCCGTCTCTACCGCACGGCCGGCCAGGGCCGAACGAGTCGCCGACACACGATCGCCCCGTCCTCAGATCGCCACGGCGACGCCCCGGCTGGCCCAAGCCGGCGCGCGAGACGAGCCTACCGCCAAACCTAGATCAGCCAAGCCCCGGCCGGCCAAGCCGCCGCGCGGCGTGGCCATGGCGGTGTGGGGCGACGAGCCGGTGATCGCCGCAGCCCTCCAGGATTACCTCTGGGGCCGCCTGACCGCCGAGGTCGATCTCGCCAGCGGCCTCACCCAGGCCCAGACCCTGGTCGAAGGGCAGCCCGAGCCTGGCCCCTTCGTCCTCACTGCCCGCGACCATGGCGCCCGCCACGTGCTCCTCGCCACCACGACCTTCCTGCGCGAGCGGCCGCTCTACTACTACGGCCGCCACGACACGGCCTACCAGTCTCGCATCACCCTCGAGGTCGTCGACCCGGTGACCCAGAAACAGCTGGGCCGCTGGAGCGAGATGGTCGAGTACACCGCGCTGCAGACCGAAGCCTCGATCGACGAGGTTCTCGGCCAGGCCTTGGCCGAGGTGATCGACGCGGTGCGCTAGGCCGGCACTGGCCGTCAGTAGTGGTAGCGACACTGGGCGATGAGGAGCTCTCCTCCTTTGACAGCGTAGACCAGTCGGTGCTCTGAATCGATTCGTCGCGACCAAAAGCCAGCCCAATTGCCGCGAAGTGGCTCCGGCTTACCGATACCGACGAAGGGGTCTCGCTGAATCGCTTTGATCAGGTTGTTGATACGCCGCAGTGTTTTTCGATCCCTAGTTTGCCAGTAGAGATAGTCCTCCCAGGCAGTCTCGGCAAACTTCAGGATCATTCAGCGAGCTTCCGTTGCTTCCCGTCGCCTCTCCTTAGCTCTTCGATCGCGTCGTCCAACCGCTTGCTATTGCGCGGGCTTCGCATCAGATAGAGGGTTTCCTCGTAGGCCCGGAAGTCTTCCAACGACATCAAGACCGCCGGCCGGCCCTTCTGCCGAGTAACGATGATTGGCGCATGGTCATCGTTCACCTGATCCATGACGGAGGCCAGATTCTTGCGCAGCGCTGTGTAGCTAACAGTGTTCATGGGTCTATCATATCTGTACAGAACCACGTACGCAATAAGCCTCTTCCGAGACGATTCATCGAATGCCAGCTGCGAGTGAGAAAAGCAACACTCCATTTCGTTCTTTCCTCTGGCAAGGGAGAGCGTCGACTGTCGTCGCCTCTCCCGGATCGCAAAACGACCGATCGACGAGCCCCCTCTCGGGGGCTCTACTCCAAAGGAAAAGACGATGTATTTCAATAGCAACGCAAACCGTAGGCCCCCTTTCTCCACCACCCGACCCGCGGCTCTCGCCGGCCTGCTGCTGGCAGCCACGTGGCTGCCAACGCTGCCTGCCAAGGCCCAATGCTTCGATGACAATCTTGCCAAGGTGGTGGCTGGTAGCAGCCTAATCAACGATCACATGGGTGAAGCGGTCGCGGTGCACGGCGATGTGGCCGTGCTCGGCTCACCGGACGACGAGGAAGGAGGGTTCATGAATGCCGGCTCGGTCTCCGTCTTCCGCCGCGACCCGGGTACCGGGCAGTGGACCGAAGAGCAGCGGGTGGTCGCGGGCGACCCGTCCGGCTCCGCCTTCTTCGGCCGCTCCGTCGACATCTACGGTGACACGCTGATCGTCGGCAACACGGAGCACTCCCCCGCCGGCATCGCTACCGGAGCGGCCTACATCTTTCGCTACGATGGCGTCAGCTGGAACGAGGAACAGAAGCTCACCCTGGCGGCGCCGGATCCAGGCGACCGTTTCGGCTTCTCGGTCGGCATCTGGGGCGATACGGCCGTCGTCGGCGCTGATTCACGCGACGTGGGCTTCGAAGACGACGCGGGCTCGGCCTATGTCTACGAATTCAATGGCTTGGCCTGGATCTCTGTCGCGACACTCGTCGCGCCGGACGCCTTGGAGGACGCCTTCCTCGGCCACTCGATCGCCATCCACGACAACTGGATCATTGCCGGCGCCTGGGCCGACAATGCCAACTTTCTGGACGGTGGCGCCGCCTACATCTTCTCCGACCAAGGAGCCGGTTGGGCCTACTTCCAGAAGATCATTTCGAACAATTTGACGGAAGACGATCTGTTCGGCACCGCGGTAGACATCCACGGTGACCGCGCGATCGTCGGGGCCCAATTCCACGACACGCTCGGCCAGAACCGAGGCGCGGCCTACATCTTCGAGATCGGAATGCTCGGCGCAGGCTGGCTCCAGGTTGCCGAGGTCACTGCCAGTGACGTGGAGCCCTTCGATCGCTTCGGA
>JBCCGX010000816.1:0-4898 GCA_039029035.1 Acidobacteriota bacterium
GCCATCGGCGGCTCGTGGCAATGGGGCTGGGGCCACCAGGACGATGTGCGCTCGGTGCGCACGATCCATCGCGCGCTGGATCGGGGCATCAACTGGATCGACACGGCGCCGGTCTACGGTCTGGGGCATGCGGAAGAGATCCTTGGCCAAGCGCTCGCTGAAGCACAGCAGCAGCCCTACGTCTTCACCAAATGCGGCCTGGTGTGGGATGAGCGCCGGCGGGTCCGACACTTGCTCGAGCCGGACTCGATCACACGGGAGATCGAAGCCAGCCTGAGGCGCCTCGGCGTCGAGGCGATCGATCTCTACCAGATCCACTGGCCGGATCCGGACGCGGCGATCGAAGCAGCGGTCGAGACGCTGGCGCGACTACAGAGCCAGGGCAAGCTGCGGCACATCGGTGTGTCGAACTTCTCCACCGATCAGCTCGAGAGAGTCCGCCCACTGGCAGAGATCGTCTCCCTACAGCCACCCTACTCGCTGATCCAGCGCGAAGCCGAAGAAGCGATCCTGCCCTATTGCCTCAGCCACGGCCTCGGGGCGATCAACTACTCGCCCCTGGCCTCGGGCTTGCTCTCCGGCGCCATGACCCGCGAGCGGCTGCGCGAGCTGCCGGACGACGATTGGCGCAAGCGCAACAAGCGCTTCAAAGAGCCCCAGCTGACCCGTCACCTGAAACTCGCCAAACGGCTCACCAAGATGGGAGCCCATCGTGGCCGGACAACCGCCGAGATGGCCATCGCCTGGGCCCTGCAGCACCCGGCGATCACCGGTACGATCGTCGGACTGCGGGCTCCGGAGCAGGTCGATGGGGTGATCGGCGCGGTGGACATCGAGCTCCGTGCGGAAGAGACACAGCGCCTCGGCAACGGCTAGGCCGCAATGTCACGGCACTGCCGTAAAAAACGCAGCAAAAGTGACCACAGCGCCGTGAAAACAGCAGTGTTCGGTGCCCAGAGGACCGCCCAGCTCTCTCCCTGGCGCTCGGGCGTTTCTACTTGCTCTGGTACCAACCGCCTTCCAAGCCTTCGGTCGTGTCGACCCGTTTGAGAGTCAAGACATACTGCGGCAAACCGTCTTCATACTCTTGGCAGCGTTCTTCGACTCGACGGTAGCGCGGCAGTCGGCGCAGGAGCGAGTAGGCGCAGGACGGCAGCAGGAAGAGTGGTAGCAGGTACCAGAAGTTGCGTCGGGTGTAGGGAACGAGCACGAATACCATACCCGCCGCAACGATCAGGCAGCCCAACGCGCCGACCTGATCGATCCGTTGGTGGACCCGCCAGTCGGCAGAGCCGACCAGCGCCTCCTCCTGGGTCACCAGGGCGGGGATATCTTTGGTCGAACCGTCGAGTACTGACACCGCGTAGTCGCCCGGCGGAACATCGATCGTCGCCTTCTCCGGCGGCTCGCGGGTCTCCGGTGAACCAGTGCCCAGGGCACACACACTGAGTCGTCCGGAGGGAACGCGCAGTAGAAAAGAACCGCTGTGCTCGCTGCAGATCGCTTCGATCTCCTCGGGCACCGGCTCGTCGAGGTAGACATGGATATGACCGAGCCGGGGATCCTCAGCATCGACGAGAAACGCCTCGCCCGCCTTCGCTCGCTGCCTCAAGGGCTCGGCCTCGGCGATGCCTCGCGCCCGCACGTCGGCGATAACCCCTTCGTCAGCCACAATGACGGTGGCCGAGTCGGACTCGAATCGGATATCGGCTTTCATCCGCCGAGACTAGCAGCAAGCCTCGGGTCGGGGCCGCCTTTGCGGTGACCGGAGCCCACTCCCCAGGCCGAAGAACTCATCCAGACTGTCGCTCCATCGCTCACCCGTGCGTGCTCCGCTCTCAGGCGGGTGACATGCTTCGCCCAAGGTCCGAGGCTCTGCTGGGGCACTGCAACTCCCGATTCGTCCTCCACAGAGGACACTTCACCCCTTGAAATCAGCGAATCACCCCAAAACACGGTTGGCACAGCCCTTGCGATAACTATCGGCGGACAACGAAAGGAGGTCCCCGATGAACATCAACCGCACAGCATTTTTCGCAGCCCTTCTCCTGCTGGCTGCTTCGGCAGCCTCCGCGGGTCCGACCAATTACCATCAGAAGATTCGCGAGGTGCCGAACGTTCCGGTCGAGGTCGAGATCTGGACCGACCGTGGCGACGGTTCCCGCTACTGCGCCGGTGAGTCGATCGAAGTCTACTTCCGCACCAACGTCGATGCCTGGGTGGCAATCTACGACATCGATACTCGCGGTGACACCCACCGACTCTTTCCCAGTCGCCACGCGCCGGACAATTTCGTCCGCGGCGGTGAAGTGAATCGCCTACCGGCCCGCTACGGCTACCACTTCCAGGTCGAAGGGCCGACCGGCTGGGAGACCTTGAGGGCCGTGGCCTCGATCGATCGGCGGGATCTCCGCGGCTACCACGGAGTGGACTACCTGAAGAGGGAACCGGCGGTGCTGCCGACGAGCTCCGCCCGCGGCCCCCGTGCCTTGCCCAACAAGATCCGCGAGGTACCGAACCACCCGCCGCACGAGCCAGCGCTCGCCATCGCCGAGACCCGTCACTTCGTCCGCGACGGCTACCGCTGCCGGACCCGGCCAGACCGGCCCTGGTGGGAGTGGCGCCAGAGACGCTAACTCAGATTACCCACCCAGCTCCGCATAGACCGAAGAGCTGAATCCGAAGGCCGCCGATTCCGGCGGCCTTTTTTGCTGTTGGAGCTCACCCAGAGCCGCCAAGGCCATCCATCGGTTAGTGGATCTCCGCCAGTCGCTCGCTAGCCCGAGCCTTTAGTCCCCTGTCGTGTTGAAGGCCCGCCAAGTCAGACTGATCCGCGGACCAGCGTCTTTCTGTTTCCTGATGCCGTGCAACCAATGCTCTTGCACTAGTGAGTCCATGTAGAGCAACGAGCCAGGGCGAAGGACAAAGGAGTGCTGTACGGCCTTGTCTGCCTTGCTGCGGTAGGTGATGCTGCGCGGGTTCCCGAGCGAGAGGATGGCGACGCCGGTGCCTCGCACCAGATTCGTGGTGTCGTCTGAGTGGAATCCCATCCGATTGTCGCCGGTTTTGTAGAAGTTGAGCAGGCAGTTGTTGAAGGTGATGCCCAGTCTTTCTCTCAACAATTCGATCACCGACGACAGTGCCGACGGTATCGCGGCCGCCGGATAGGTCATCTGCGAGTAGTTGTAAGGTTCGCTGAAGGACGCTGTTCGACGCGCGGCCATCCTGTCATCCCATTGGACGCTCTCGCTCAAATCCTGAAAGAGGATCTCATGGTCGTCGAGGAAATCGTCGATGAGAGTAATGCCGGGCTTCATCACTGCGGCCTTTCAGATGTGATTTGTTGGGCCTATCGGCTCCGATGCCGACATCGACGCAGTTTCTCATACCAAATGCCAGTGAAGAGACCGTGGCTCCAGAAAAGGCGCAGCCAATAGCACACCGATGCCATAAGATCGAGACATGGAGATCCGATCCGCAACAGCTGGTGATGCCGACTCCCTGGCTGCCCTCTCGATCGAGCTCGGCTACACGACCGATAGCCAGGCAGTTGCCGAACGCCTGGCCCGCCTGATGGCGCTGGAGGATCACGCGGTTTTCGTCGCCGAAGACGACACCGGCTCGATGGTCGGCTGGATTCATGTCTTCGGCGCCTTGCGCCTGGAGTCCGATCCTTTCGCCGAGCTCGGTGGGCTCGTCGTGGCTGCGGCCCAGCGCCGCCGAGGGATCGGCCGTTTGCTCTGCGAAAGCGCCAGGGACTGGGCACAACAAAGAGGCTATGGAGCGTTGCGTGTCAGAACCCGCATCGAGCGCGAAGAAGCGCACAAATTCTACCGCCGGCTGGGCTTTCGCTCGGCCAAGATTCAGCGGGTCTTCGTGCTGCCGCTCACCGGCGATTGAATGGACTGGATCGACGCGGACGATGGCATCACTCGAAACGCTGCACCTCAGCGAGTCGCTAGCGAAGGACGAGTTGTCGGCTGACTCCGCGGAGAACGACAGATCACGCGCGGCCACCGTGCTCTCGGCCCGCACGGTCCGCCGCCCGGCCGGCCTGACTTCCGACCTCGCCGAAGCGCTTCGCCACGACGCTTTCGTGCACGTCTCCGCCGAATCCCTCGCCTACCTCCGCGCGCAGAACCCCACCGAAGCCCACGAGTTACAGCAAAGCTGGAACTGCTTGGGCCCCGATGAGTACCTCGACGGCCCCTCGTTCCGCAAACGCCGCTACGCGATGTACCGCGGAGAGATCGCGACGGGGAACCTGGTTTGCAAACCCCACGGCCCTCACTTTCAAAAAATCGTCCACAATCCGGTGTTTGGGGGCCACGAGCGATGGTTTTTGCCGATCGAACGCCAAATCGCCCGTAATCGGGTCCTCTGCGAGCTGATCGGTATCGCGCAGGATGTCTTTGCCCAAGCCGGGCCGACCCCATCGGCGTTCCACATCGAAGTCCATCAGTTCCGCATCGAGCCGCTAGACGAGGGCGCTGGCCATCCCACACCAGAAGGGCTCCATCGTGACGGTCGCAATTGGGTGGCGATCTTCATGATCGCTCGGGAGAACATTCGAGGCGGCGAGACGCGCATTTGCGACCTGACGACCGAGGATGAGCTCGCCCAGCTCACTTTAGAGAGCCCCTTCGAGGCCGTTTTCCTCAACGATCACGCGGTCAAGCACAGCACGACGGACATCCGGCCCGCCGTCGCCACCCGCGACATCGCCTACCGTGACGTGCTAGTGGTCACATTCATCGACGAAGACCAGACCGCGGGCGAAGTATCACACCCAGAGTGTCGCTCCCGAGATGCCCAACCAGCGGAACGACCATCGATCGCCTTGGGTGAGAGCGGCGGCCTCGGCAAGGATCACGACTTCGGCACAGGCTGAGACTCCA
>JBCCGX010000817.1:0-4892 GCA_039029035.1 Acidobacteriota bacterium
CTGCGCGGATCGAGAAAGAGGTCGAGAGGCGTCTCGCCGCGGTAGGTCCCCCCGACGCTCACCGTCGCGCCGCTGGGTTCGGAGCTCAGCACCAGGTTGCCGTCGGACGGCGTCAGGCGGATCGGGGGAATCGTCTGGGCCTCGCTGGCGATCACCTCGAGGCGGCCACGATGCGGCTTGTAGCCGCCAAGGAAGAGATCGTAGTCGTGTGCGCCGTCGAGGATCTCGGCGGTGAGGGGTGTCTCCCCGAGAACTTCGCCGCCGACCCGCACCCGAGCCCCGGCCGGCTGTGAGGCGAAGGAGATTTCGGCCCAGCGTGGGGTCAGCTCGGCGGCGAGCTGTTGGGTGGCGCCGCCGCCTGCGATCGTCACCGCGGTGCTGAAGGGCGTGTAGCGCGGGTGCTGCACATCGATCTGGTGCTCTCCGGGTGGCAGCTCGAGCGCCGCCAGCGGGGTTACGCCGTGGACCTCGCCGTCGACCAGAACTTCAGCTCCATCGACCGCGTTTGTGACCTCCAGCCGTCCCGGAAGTTTGGCCAGGGTGAAAGCGAAGCGCTGCTGAGTGTCGGGGGTGACCTCGAGCGGCTCTTCGAGCGGGCTGAAGCCCGCCTTCTCGGCGCTGAGAGTGTAGCCGCCGGGGCGCAGCAAGAAACGGCCACCGAGCTCCAGTACCGGGCCGCCCTCGATCGTGATCCTATCGGCTGCCGGCTCGATCTCGATCAGCACCGAGCGCGAGGTGAAGAGGAAGGCGGCGAAGACCAGCAGCGCCGCCAGCAAGAGGATGACGATCGCTCCCAGAGGGCGGAAGGCGCGTCGGCGTCCGGCGGCCTCGAAGGCACGATTGGGCTCAAAGCTGACGGGTTGAATGGCGGCGGCCGGTGCTTGGTCGCCGAGGTCTCGGGCGGTGGGCGGAGCGATCAGCGGTGGGTCCGTCTGGCGATCCGGCGTGGCGCCGGCTCGGACCGCGAATCGGATCTCCTCACCGTTCGTCTCGACCTGCAACCGGGTGGTGCCGAAACGTAGAACGTCGCCGTTGTCGAGCCAGTGGGACGTCTCGAGGGCCGCGCCGTTGACGATCAGTCGATACTGCTCGTCGGCCGGCTGCACGAAGACATCACCCTCGGACAGCCCGAGGTAGCCCAACGGGCCTGTACCGGGGCTTTCGTCGACCTGGATGTCGGCCTCGGCGCCACCGATCGAGAGCGGGAAGTCACCGTCGTCGAAGCGCCGCTCGCCGCGGCCGTCGCGAATGACGTAGACGCTCAAATCTCCTCCTCGCAGCGGATCATCAGAGGCTTCGGCTCAGCCCCCGGTGCGATCAC
Organism: Acidobacteriota bacterium; assembly: GCA_039029035.1. Taxonomy (GTDB): domain Bacteria; phylum Acidobacteriota; class Thermoanaerobaculia; order Multivoradales; family J023; genus JAAELT01. The sequence goes on from JBCCGX010000817.1 coordinate 1,322, forward strand.
CAGTTGGCGCCGTACGTCGCGGTAGCCGCGTCGGCTGCCGACCACGGTATAGGTCCCAGGTCGTAAGGCGAGGGCGTGGCGATCGAAGAGGCCGAGTCGGCCGACTTTGTAAACCACCACGTCGGTCAGGTTGTCGGATTCGAAACGCGCCTGCACCGGGGTGGAGAAGGCCTCGACCTGGTCGCCCAACTGATCGATCTGTTGCTGTAGCCGCGGCCCGGGCGAGGGGATCTCGCGGGCTTTGCCGAGGGTGGTGGCGGCATCGACGAGCACTGCTTCAGCGGTGAGGCGATCGGGATGGTCGATGAAGTGGTCCAGGCGACCGCTGAGCTCCGCTCGTTGCCGGCTGCGCGTGTAGCCCGCTTGGGCGAGCTCGATGTTGGAATCGAGCTCGAGGATGGCCGCATAGTGCTGCGCTGCCGCGGCCCAGGCCTCGTCGGCTTCGCTCGCCTCAGCCTGGCGGCGGCGCTCGGTGATGGCGCCGAGACGCAAGCCGAGCTCGGCCCGGGCGAGACCGTCGGCACTCTGCGGTGAGCCGGGGCGCAGATTGGCCGCCCGGGTGAAAGCTTCGCGCGCCGTGACGAAGTCCTTTCCCTCGAGGGCCGATAAGCCGTCTGTCATCGCCGCGGTGAAGGCGGCGTCGTCCGCTGGCGTGGCGCGCTGGGGTGCGGGGGGAGGCGGCGCGACGGGCTGGGTGGCTGCCGGCGGTTGTGTTGGGGGCTGTTCGGTGGCCGGCTGGGTTTCGCCGTGTCGCTCTGCTGTCATTGGCGCCGCCGTCGACGGCGGAGGGGGTTTCGGCACGGCTTCGTTGGCTGCCGCCGGTGACGCCTCGTCGATCGTTGCGACCTCGTTGGTGGGAGACCGGGCGGACGGTGTAGCGGCTTCGACCGCTGTCGGTGCCTCGACCGAGGCTGGTGCTTCGGCCAGGGACGGTGCTTCGAGACTCTCCGCAGGGACTTTGGTCTGCAAGGCCCCAACTCTGGCTGTGGCCAGCTGGGTCGTCGCCGTAGTGTCGGCCTGTCGCACCCAATCGGGGAGGAGGAGGAAGACGGCGAGTGCCGCGACACTGAGGACTGCGAAGAGCAAGACCGTCAGCCACATCGCACCGCTGGCCCGGCCAGTGTTGGTGGGCGGGCGCCTTCTCGAGGGAACCTCGGAGGGCACAATCAGGGGCGGGGTGTCGCGCCGTCGCGGTGGGGGCGTCAAGCGGGGCGGATCTGCCCGGAGTGGGTCCGGCCGCGGCGATGGCTCAGCCGTCTCGAGCTCGTCGCGGATGGCGCGCAGCTCACGGTGCACGTCTGCCGCGTCTGCGGGGCGGTCGGCGGGGAAATCTTGTCGCATGGCGTCTACCAGGGAGAGGAGTCTTTGCGGGATGGGGTGGTTCGATTGCGGCGCTCCGGCGGCTGTCTCGTCGCCGGCGAGCAGGTCGTGGTGCAGAGTGCCGCCGGCGAGCAGGTCGAGGAGCAGAGAGCCGAAGGCGTAGAGGTCGTCCGCCGGGCTTGCCGGGGCGCCGGCGAGCTGTTGGGGACTGGCGTGGGGGCGCGTTCCCCCACCGTGGAGGTCGCTGTGCCCCACTCGGTCGGCGATGCCGAAGTCGAGCAGCCGCGGCGACCCCGACGGATCGAGCCGCACGTTGGTTGCCTTGAGGTCGCGGTGGACGATGCCGCGAGTGTGGATATGGTGCAAAGCGTCGGCGATCGGGATTGCGGCGTCGAGGATGTCGTGCGGCGGGCGACCGCGCAACTGGCCAAGATCGTCGCCATCGACCCGCTCCATGAGCAGAAAGTCATACGTGTCGCCATGGTGCCAACCGTAGAAACGGACAATGTTCGGATGCTCCAGTTGGCGCAGCATCTGCCCTTCGCGCTGCAACAGCAGGCAGCGCGAGTCGTCGGCCTCTCGCTCGACGATCTTGGCGACCATGTCTTGCTCGGACTCAGCATCGTGGACCTGCCACACTTCAGCCAGGCCCCCGTGGCCGAGGGGCCGCAGCAAAGTGAATCTGGAGTTGAGGGATTGACCGCTCGCCAGCATCGTTTCCGCTGAGGACGTTTATTCCTCGGGAGCTTCTGCGGCAGGGAGAGGGGCGCCGGTGTTGGGGTCGACCGGGAAGCCGGTCTCGGCAACGAAGAAATCTCGCATCAGCTGGCGCCAGGTGAGGTATTGGGTTTCGACCGAGCCGGAGAGCCGCATCGCCTGGCCCTCGACGTCGACCAAGAGGGGAGCGACTTCGGAATCGAAGGAGGATGCCAGCTCGCGCAGGGCTTCGCGGTGGATCTTTGCTTCCTGGGCCTTGGCGAAGCCCATCTGGATGGCGATCGCGCCGCCGGCCACGGCGACGTCACCGATGGCGTCGGCCTGGCGGCTGTCGCGGTCGACCAACAGGCCCCCGAGAATGCCCACTGCGCCGAGGATCTGTTGCATCCGGGCCTGGCGCTTGAGCTTGCGCGTAGCGACCTCTTCCTCGTAGCTGAAGCGGCGCCAGTTGTCATAGGGGTCGCTCATCTGGGCCTGGAAGTTGGCGTAGTACTCGGTCAAGGTGTCGACGAAGAGGTGGTCGCGCTCCCGGATCCGCGCGACGCGCTCCATGATCGGATCGTCCTCCGCCGGCAGCCGCTCCACGACCGTCTGGCCTTTCTTGTCGACGCCAAGGTAGTCGCCATAGGCGGCCGGCGCCAAATCAGCGGCGAACCTGAGCTCGGTGACGCTACGGATTCGGCGAAGCTCGTCGTCTTCGAGCTTGCGGCGCGCGGCCAACAGGTCGTTGGCGATGTGATTGAACACGTCTTGGAAGGGCTCACGGCCGACCCGATCTTCGGCGTAGGCGCTGGGGTCGGCGACGTGTTTGTAGCGCTTGTCGAGCCACCGGCGACCGGCCGAGTCGACGGCGCGAATCTCGAGCTCCAGCTTGCGGCCGGACGAGGACAGGATGCGGCCCTTGACCGACAGGTCGACGTTGACGCCAGCGGCCGGCACCACCCGCACCGCACCCCAATTGCCGGTCGCCTGCAGGGTCTCCATCAAGACGACCGGAATGTAACGCGCCTCGGATTTGCGGACGTCTTCGTAGTAGCCGTTCTGTTCGAGGGAGTAGCCGTCGCCTTCCGGCAACCCGGGATCGAGGATGCGGATGCCGACGTCGAGCAGGGTGTCTTCGGGAATCTCGTCCGTCGCCTGAATCGCTTCCGTCGGCTGGAGCGCCCAGGTGGCGCCGGCGCTGACCAACAGAAGCAGGATCCAGGCGGCGATCGGCAGACGGCGTCTCGGCGGTCGGCTGTTGGTTATGCGGGCTTGCATCGTTCCGTTCATCTCTCCGTCGGGCACTCTAGCCATTGCCGCCTCGCTTGTAGCGTCGGTATTCGTCCCACAGCTTGTCGCGCAGCTTGGGATCGTCTTCCTTCATCGCCGCTTCCCGCAGCTGACGGGCGACGATGTCGTCGTCGTTGCCGCTCGGAATGTCGGGCGGGATGCGATCGTCCGACTCGGCGTCCCCGGTGCTCGAGTCTTCCGAACCCTGGTTGCCGCCGGTGCCGACCGTGGCGTCGGTCGAGTTGCCCGAGGCCGCAGCGGC
>JBCCGX010000818.1:0-4892 GCA_039029035.1 Acidobacteriota bacterium
ACGACGGCCAGGTTGGTCAACTGACGCCCGTCGATCTCCTGCAGGATTGGCCGTCCCCCAGTGCCACTGGGCTCACCGTCGTCGCTCGAACGGGCGGCATCGCGATCCGTGCCGACCCGCCAGGCGAAACAGTTGTGGGTGGCGTCGCGGTACGTCTCGCGCTGCTCATCGAGCCAGCGCTGCGCCGCTTCGGCCGACTCCACCAGCCCGAGCGAGGCAATGAAGCGCGAGCCTTTGATTTTGGGAATCTCGTGGCGTAACGGCCGGGCGATGGTGCGAATCTTCGGCATAATGAGGTACCCGCTTCAGTCGCCCAACGTCGCGAGAGCGGTGCGCAGCTGCCCGAGCTCGAACGGGTCCGCCTGTGGCCAGCCTTCGAGGCGCGCCGCGGCTTCGATCAAGAGCGGGCGCGCTTCGTCCCCACGTCCCAGGGCGGCCAGCGCCCGTCCGAGTGCGGCCTTGACCTCTGCGAGCTGGGGATCTTCCGGTTTGAACAGAGTCTGACCGATGGTCAGCGCTTGGCGACCCGCTACCTCGGCCTTAGACAGAGATCCCGCGGCGAACAAGACGCGCCCCTGGCGCAGCAGAGTCATGGCCAGGGGCCTGGTGGGCTCCGCAGCTGCCTGGCGCACGAGCTCGACGCCTTGCTCCGCCGCCCGCACCGCCTCGTTGTGCCGACCGAGCCTGGCCAAGACCTGTGCCCACTGCGAGGTCACCAAACCGGTGCGGATGTGGTCGGCGCTCTCCGCCGCTCGGCTGAGGACGAGCGCGCGGTCAAAATGGGAGAGCGCTTCCTCGTAGCGGCCTTCCATTTCGTGCAGGACCCCCAGGCTGATCATCGTGTTACCGACGTGCCAATGGTCGGCGCCGAAGTGCTCGACAAAGAGCCCGAGAGCGGATTGCAGAGCCTGCCGCGCCGCGACCCGCCGGCCGGCTCTCAGGTTGGCCACCCCCAGATTGTTCCAGGCGATGGCGGTATCCACCGAGTCGGGAAGGGTCTCCTGGCGCAGCTCGAGAACGCGTTGCAGCGCAGCGATCTTCTCGTCCGGATCCTCGAGAACATTGGCCAGATTACTGAGCACCGTCACCGTGTGAGGGTGCGTCTCTCCACGCGCGACCCGTATGATGTCGAGAGCCTCCTGGTAGAGGCGCCGGGCGGTCTCGCGCTCGTCGAGCCGGTGGTGGTAGGTAGCCAGCCCGTCGAGCGAGGCCGCGATCGCCGGATCCAAGGGGTCGAGCACCGCGCGACGCACGGCGAGGGCCTCTTCGAGTAGCGGCCGTCGCTCGGCCAGAGGCGAGATGAAGGCCAGGTCGGCCATCACTTCAGCGGTCTTCTCGTGCCGGTCTCCATAGTGCCGCCGATGGGCCGCGAGGCTGTCGGCGAGTGCCCGCCGTGCCGCGCCGAGATCCCCTTGGTAGCGGATCACCATCGCCAGCTGATGGTCGATCGCCAGTGAGGTCGGATTCGGCGTGCCCGCCTGACGGTAATCGTCGCGTGCCCGTTCGAGAAGCTCCCTGGCCTTGTCGTAACGGGCTCGATGGGAGTTGATCTGGCCGAGCACCAGGAGCATACGGGCCCGGGTCTCGGGCTGCTCCCCGAGGTCGTCGAGACGCTGTTCGCCGCGCTCCAAGAGCTCGCTGACCGGGATCTGATCCCGTCCCGGATCCTGCAACGGGTCCGCGGTCTCGAACAGCCCGGTCAACATCTGGACCACCGCCTCGGCACGATCGCGCTCGGCATTCGCCCGGTCGCGCTGCTCGGCGACCGAGCGGCTCTGCAACGCCGTCACCACCCCGAACCCGAGCACCAGCAGAGTGAACGAAACCGCCGCGGCCACGCCGAGTCGATGGCGCTCGAGGAATTTGCGCGCCCGATAGGAGCGGCTGTCGCCATGGGCGAGCACCGGTTCGCCTGAGAGGTAGCGTTCGACGTCGTCCCCCAGTTGTGCGGCCGAGACGTAGCGACGCTCGGGCTCGCGGCGCAGCGCCATCAGCGCGATACGGTCGAGGTCACCGGCGAGCAGACGACGCAGGCGCTCCGGCCGGCAACCGCGCAGCCGGCTCAACACTTCGGTCGTCGGCTCTGTTTCCGAGAGCTCCGCATCCGATCCCGGCCGCAGCAGGGCGCTCGGCGAAGTCGGCGGATGGGAGTCGACCACCCGGGCGATCGCCAAGGCGTCACGGGAAGGAAATCGATACGGCACGCGACCGGCGAGCAGCTCACAGAGCAAAATGCCGAGGCCGTAGATGTCCACCGCAGCGGTCATGGGCTCGCCGAGCAGCTGCTCGGGGGCGGCACGCTCCGGGGTCATCACCCGCAGCTCGGCGCGGGTTGCGTCTGCCGGCACGTCTTCGGCATCGAGTAGCTTGGCGATCCCGAAGTCGAGCAGCTTGAGCTCGCCAGCTTCGGTCACCAGGATGTTCGAAGGCTTGAGGTCGCGGTGGACCACCAGGTTGGCGTGGGAGAACTGGACCGCCCGGCAGACGGTGGCGAAGAGCCGCAACCGCTCTTCGACCGACAACCGTAGGCGATCACAATAGGCGGTGATCGACTCGCCTTCGACATACTGCATAACCAGATAGGGCCGGCCGTCTTCGGCCATGCCGCCATCGAGCAAGGTGGCGATGTTGGGATGTACGAGACGAGCCAGGATCTGCCGCTCACGCTCGAAGCGCGAAACCATTTCGGCGCTGTGCGAGCCGCCCCCGTGCAAGCCGACACCGTGAAGACCGACACCGTGCAGACCGGGCCGTAGGAGCTTGACCGCCACCCGCTGCTGGTACTGGTCATCGGCCCGCTCGGCGAGGAAAACCTCTCCCATGCCACCGCGCCCGATCGGCTCGAGCAGGCGATACTGCCCGATCACCCTCCCCACCACATCCTTCGGCTCGTCGACCAGGCGAGCCTCGATCTCGAGGCCGCGGTCGCCCTCGTGGGCCTCGATCATCTCCTCGATCTCGGCCCGCAGCTCGGGATCGGCACCGCACTGTTCTGTTAGGAACGAGGAGCGCTTGGCGGCCGGCAGCTCCAGGGCCGACTCGAACAAGGCGGCGAGGCGCTCCCAACGGTCGGCTGCTCCGCCGAGGCGAGTCATCGATCGTCCAGCCGGTCGGTCAGGTCCCGGGCGACTTCTTTGCGCAACCAGGCCCGGGCCGTCAACCAGTCGCGCCGCACCGTCTTGCTCGACACCCCGAGCACCTCGGCGGACTCTTCGAGGGTCAGTCCGGTGAAGAAGCGATGGGTGACGACCTCGGCACCACGCGGATGGATCTTCACCAAGCGCTCGAGCGCCTCGTCGAGGGCGATCACCTCCTCGGCCTCGGAGTCGGTGAGGAACGGCTCGACGTCGTCGAGCGGCACCGGCCTCTCACCGCCACCGCGCTTGGCCCGCCGTCGAGCGCGAGCATGGTCGACCAGGATTCGGCGCATGGTGTTGCCCGCCACCGCCAGGAATTGGGTTCGGCCGTCGGAGTCGATCTTGCGTTGCTGGCGTAGCTTCATATACGCCTCGTTGACCAACGCTGTCGCCGACAAGGTCAGATTCTGACGCTCGCCGCGCAGCCGGCCCCGCGCGACGCCGCGCAGCTCGTGGTAGAGCCGCGGCACGAGCTCGTCCAGAGCGCCCGGCTCCCCGGCCCGCAGCCTATCGATCCATTCCGTCACCTTGTCGCCCATGGGTCGGCCCGAGCATACCTCTACCGGCGGGTTCGGATCGACGCGGCGCGGGTTACAGAGTCCTGTCGGCCCGGCCCCAAGCCGGCATCCTGAGAGCCAGGTATACTGAATCTGATCCATTATCAGCCGTGACGATCAGATCCGGACCGCCACCCATCTTATGATTCGGAGGAACCCCATGCACCTGAAGACTTGTCGTATCGCCTTACATCTCGCCCTGGCAATACAGCTTCTTGTACACGGACCCCTCGGCGCTAGCGACGGGGCCTCTCACTACGTGATGTTCTCGCACGACACCTTCACCTACCGGCCGATCGTCGACTGGTCCAGGCCGTGCCAGACCACCAAGGTGATCACCGAGCGCGATCCCGCGATCTTCAGCGAACCGGGCTATCAGGGCGTCCGTATCGCCGACCAGGCAGAGTATCCTGACAACAGCCCACAGTCGTGCCCTGTCTGCTGGCAATCTTTTGCTGACGAGGTCTTGGTCGAGTTCTCGATCTGCCCGTCGTCTCCAGGCACCGCTCCGGCGCAGGAAGGAGCCGATTATCAGCTCGGCTACGACAATTTCAGCCCCACTGGCCCACCTGTTCGATGGCTACCGCCTGGGGTCCGAGTCTTTGCGCTCACCTCGGTTTCCAGCCCGCCGCCGCCGCTCACAGTGTACGGCACGTCGCTGCTGATCGATCCAGCGAACGATAATCCCGAATCCTGCTGGGAACAGCCTGAGATGGTAGAGATCCGCTTAAAGGGAGCGACTCCCAAAGCATCGCCAGCGAGTCTGATGGATATCGGCATCGAGAACTTTACTGGGAACTGGGTGATTCAGGATCTCTGTGCTTGTACCGAACAGCACGAGTACCCGGCTGAAATTGCCAGCGGCAGCGGCGCCGTCTCCACCGGAGCCGACCTCTACGTCCAGATCGAGCCTATCCATGCCAAGACCAAGGATCTTGTCGAGCAGGCGTTCCCTTGCGCCGCGTCGGAAGCGGTGGCCGAAGAGAGGTCCTACCGCATCCGGCTCAACCTCTATGATCGCGACGAGTACGACCGATTTCGTATCGTCGGAGATCCACGGAACTCTCCGGGAGCCCTGCACGTCCGGTTTCGTTTCAGCGAGACGCTCGCGGGGTCCGTCACCTCCTATCCCTTCGCCCAGCACGGTGCCGCTCAGGACTTCCGGATCTTCGACAGCACGGGTGAGCTCAGCCCCGAT
>JBCCGX010000819.1:0-4889 GCA_039029035.1 Acidobacteriota bacterium
GCGCAGATTCATGGCGGTGATCCGGCCAACTTCCGCCAGTACATCGACGGCCAGGTGTACGCCTTGAGCTTCGCTGCCGACCCCCCGGCCGACGATCAGGACCCCAACGCCTTCCTCAGCCTGCTGGTGCACGATCGCTTCGACAAAGAACCGACGTGGGAGAACATCCAGCCGATCATGCAGCAGTACGAGGTGCTCTACCCGGTGATGAAGACCATGGGCATCGAGCTCGGCAACGAGAAGAGCCTGCAGAAGCACAAGCCGGGTCTGCTGCGGGTCTTCGGTCTGCCGATCGAGAATCCGGCTTACATGCCGGTCGTGCGCGATCTCTCGGCGGTCAAGCAGGCTGCCATCGTCGCCTGGCTCGAGGCTCAACCCGACCCCGAGTAGCTCAGAAGCCTGCTGATAGACTCCTCGGCTCATTCCCGAGGAGTGCTATCGATGATCGACTGTCTTCGGCGTGCTGGCACGCCATCGCTTCCCCCGTCTGGCGCGGTTTGGCTGCGCCCGGCCCTGCTCAGCCTCGCTCTCGTCTCGGCGGGCTGCAGCACCATCTATTACTCGGTGTGGGAGTCGCTGGGCAAGGAAAAACGGGATCTTCTGCGCGACAACGTGGAGGCGGTACGCGAAGATCAGACCGAGGTGAGCGAGCAGTTCGCCAGCACCCTCGAACGGATCAAGGAGCTCTACGGCCTCGACGGCGGTGATCTGGAGAAAATCTACGACCAGTTGTCGGGCGAGTATGACGACAGTCAAGCCAAGGCCGAGGCGTTGCGCGACCGGATCGATACCGTCGAGGACATCGCTGGCGATCTCTTCGCCGAATGGGAAGCCGAGCTCGATCAGATCTCCGACGCCAATCTGCGGTCGCGCAGCCGACAGCAGCTACGGGCCACCCAATCCCGGTACCGCGAGCTCGAATCCGCCCTCCATGCCTCCGAAGAACGCCTGGAGCCGGTGCTGGTCAAGATGAACGATCAGGTGCTGTTCCTGAAGCACAACCTGAACGCCCAGGCGATCGGTAGCCTGGACCTCGAAGCCTCGGACATCGAAGCTGAGGTCGCCGACCTGATCGCCGACCTGCGGGTGTCGATCCAGCGGGCGGACGAGTTCATCGAAGGCTTGCCCGAGTAGCCCTCGGTCGCGAAACCCTCCACACGGAGCCCCCAGGAGTCTCCCGTTGGCCCGGCGGCTCGCCGGTGCCCCGCAACCTCGTCGTCCGGGCTGCGTAGTGGCTTTCGGTGAGGGCAGTATTGCTCCACCTTGACGCAGGGCAATGACTTGACCGACGACTCGACAACGCGATCTGAGCTTCCGACACCCTTTCGGTTCGGGCCGTGGCTCGTCGAGCCACGCCGCCTGCTGCTGCGCAGCGACACGGATGAGGTTCGCATCGAACCCAGGGCGATGAGCGTCCTGACCTATCTGGCGGCTAGGGCGTCCGAGGTCGTCGGCCGTGAGGAGCTGGCGCAAACGGTTTGGAGTGACGTCACGGTCTGCGATGCCGCGATCACTCAAGCCATTGTCAGGCTACGACGAGCCCTGGGAGACGATCCCAAACAGCCGACCTTTATTGAGACAGTACCGAAGATCGGTTACCGAATAATCGCTGCCGTCGTACCCGTCGATCACGGACCCGCGGTGTCGCAGGCAACTCGGGCCGATCTCGCCGAGCCCGTCTCCACCGGCCCAACCCGGATCGTCGGTGCCGGGCTGCTGGCGATGACGCTGATCGGTTGCTTGATCGCTTTCGATCTCTGGCCGGTCAAGCAAACTGCAGCGAAGAGGCCACAGGCTTCAGCGCCAAGCGCCACGACGCACGAACCGCAGGTCGACGCCTTGCTGGCCGAGGCGCGCCGAAGACTCGACTTGCGGACGGCACAAGACCTCGAACGAGCCGAAGAAGCCTATCGGCGGCTCCTCGCCTTGCAGCCAGATGACGGCCGCGCCGAGGCCGGCCTGGCCCGACTCGCCGCGGTGCGCGCGGATCTCAGGCTCGGTGACCGGTTCGAGCTCTACCACGAAGCGAGATCCCGGGCGGAGAAAGCCTTGACCGTCGATCCTCGGCTGGCCGACGCCCACCTGGCCCTGGCCACCACCGGGCTGCTGCTCGATTGGAATCTCGCCCAAGCGTACGAGAGCAGCGATCTGGCGCTGCGGCTGGCCCCAGACGACCCCGATGGTCATCAGATTCACGCTTGGACATTGTCCGTGCGCGGCGAGCATGTGGCGGCCGAGCGAACCGCGCGCCGCGCTACCGAGCTCGATCCTGCCAGTGCGAGCCGCCGCGCCGATCTCGCCTTCGTTCTGTTGATCGGCGGCCAGACTCAGACCGCGATTGCCGAAGCCAAGGCCGCTCTGGTGCTCGAAGAGGCGCATGTCTGGGCCTGTGTCGTTCTCGCTCGCGCTCACCTTGCCGAAGGCAACGAAGAGGCAGCGCAAGAGACCATGCTGCGCCTGGTCCGCCCAGGAGCCGGTACGCCCGAGGACGCCCTCGCGACCCTCGACTATTGGACCCTGCTGGGCAAGATCCTCCCCCTCCTGCCGGCCGACGAGGCTCTGACAAGTCGCGCCAGCGCCAGCGCCCAGGCTGGCGACCTAGACCAGGCTCTTGCTTTCCTCGAGGCAGCTTTCGCCCAACGCGACTGGGAGGTCTTGTGGCTCGAGCACCTACCCGAGCTGGCCTCCTTGCGCCAAGAGGATCGCTTTCGCAATCTCTTGCGACGCCGCAACGAACGACTGAGGAGTTGATTGGGCTCGAGGTCGGCCTCGTCTCGAGACGAGTCTTGACGGGCACTTGCGGCCCGGCCAGCAAACCGGGCCTCCGGTCCAGTGGGAGCCTGGACCGAAGGCAACCTAGTTTCTACAGATCAGGGGGACTCGGGGCACCGCCACCCACACCCGCTCGCGCTTGGCTCGAAACTCTCATAGCAGCCTCCTTTCTGGGCTTCGCCCGCATCGGTGCTGACCCAATAGGGTCGGTTAAGGCGCCGGAGCACCGGCGCCGCATCCGCCCAAACCTAGCGTCACGCTGCCGGGCGAGTCGCGCCAGAACGGCAACGAAAACCAAACGTTGTGGCAACGAAACGAGGTCAGCCTACGAGCCAATACGCGCTCTGGCAGAGCCAGTGCCCTCCGTGCCTACCAGGCGTTCAGATCGCCCGACTCGAAGCCATCGGCGAAGAGGATCTCGCTGGCGCCCAGGATGACATCGACGCAGGCATAGAAGGCCTCTTCGCTGTCGTCCCTCTGCCAGACGTGGTAAATCACGTGGCGTCCGGACCGCTCCGGCAGAGGGCACACCATGCGATAGCCCTCGCCGATCCCGGGTAGCACTTCCAGGGTAACCAACGTGAGGTGGCAGAAAGGGTCGACGGGATCGTTGGGGTTCCCCGGCTCATCGATCAGGTCGAGGTCTTCCCACCTCAGAGGCTGGTTCGGATCCCAACCCTGGCGGGTGACATAAAACAGCATGTCGCGGGTCGAGTGTGGCGCGGTCGCGTGGTAGATGAACTCGAAGTTGCCCGATCCATCAGGAAAAACGGGCGTGGCGCGCCAATCGTCCCGAGGGAGGTCGAGGCCGGCAAACTCGGCTCCGCCGCCGCTGCACAGCTCACCGTCGGGCACGACTTGTTGATGCTGACCGGCCGCATTGCCCTGGCGGATCGCATTCCAGTCATAAACGAACTGCGGGCTACCGACGAAGGCGATCGCGGCCGCACAGGCCGGGTCCTGTGGGTCCTCGGGGTTGTCCTGGAAACGGCATTTGTAAATCCGGCTCGCCGGCGTCTGGATCGAGCCATGGGCGAGCAGTCCGTCGGCAAAGACAAGACACAGCAGGATCGCCGAGAGCCAGAGTCCGAGGCGTGGGCGCAATCGAGCGTCGAGTCGTTCCGTCATCATGAGGGAGTCTCCTTGGTGTTGATATATAGCTTATCAGCTATATATCAACACTGATAGGCTCCCCGGGATTCGCTCCCAATCGTTGGGTCCGGGCCATAGGAAGTAACCCTGCCATGTCGAATTCGATCAAACGGCCTGGCGACCCCTTGGGTGAGGCCGACTCCCACACCGGCCTTGGCTACGGCCTGGCTGCTTTCATCTTCTGGGGCTTTGCCCCGATCTACTTCAAGACAGTGGCGCACGTATCGCCGATTGAGATGCTCGCCCACCGCATCCTCTTCGGCGCCCTGGTGCTCCTCATTTGGCTGGGAAGGGCCGGCAAGCTGGGAGATCTACGTGCCTGTCTGAGCGACCGGGCCACCCTTGGCCGACTGAGCCTCACGACCCTGCTGATCGGCTACAATTGGTTCCTCTATACCTACGCCCTGATGCGGGATCAGGTGCTGCAAGTCAGTCTCGGGTACTACATCTATCCGCTGGTCAACGTCTGCCTCGGCTTTGTGGTGCTGGGCGAGCGCTTGCGGCGCGTTCAATGGCTGGCAGTCGGCCTGGCGACCGTCGGCGTCTTCTATCTGACCTTCGCCCACGGCGGGCTGCCTGTCCTTTCCCTGCTGCTCGCCGGGAGCTTCGCAGTCTACGGTCTGGTGGAGGATCCCGGTCGCGATCTCCGACATCCCTGCCGTACGCGCCGTTTGGACGAGCGCCTCCCGGGACCGAGCCAGCTTGTCCATCATCACGTCGAACTCGCGCGACAGGACCCCGATCTCGTCGTTGCGCTGCAGGTCGAACTTCACGCCGCTGGCCTCCTCGCGCCCGATCGCGACGGCGTTTCGTGAGAGCCGCGTGATCGGCGTCAGCACCGTCTTCTTCAGCAGCAAGAGCAGCACGAGCATCAACATCAGGCCCGCCGTCAGCGTGGAGAAGAAGGCGTAGCCGATGGACGCGGAGCCCATCTTGGAGATGCTTCGGTCGACGTCCGCGCGCAC
>JBCCGX010000820.1:0-4841 GCA_039029035.1 Acidobacteriota bacterium
AGTGCATCAATGGTCTTCAGCGCCTCGGCCGGATCGAGATCGACGATCAAATCAAGATCCGCTGTCAACCGAGCGTATCCATGCAAGACGGTGGCTACACCGCCTACTACGACATAGCGCGCCCTGGCTTTATTTAGTGCTTGGAAAAGCGGTTCGAAGATAGCCACGGAATGAGGCTCATCGCGCCGGACGTGGCCAGCTTACAGGGGTGCCTGTAGCATCACCGGATCTCGCTCCGGGCCGGTCGTGCAGCCAAGCGATAAATCGGGCACGGAGTTCTTTGTCTGAAGCTTCGGGATAGTCTCGACGCAGCTTCTGCCGCATCATGTCCGTGCCGAATTCGAACATGTCGAAGCAGAGCCTCAGGCGTTTCGCGGCGACCCTCTTAAAGCTCGTCGATTCCATAGGTTGATTATAACAGCGGGCCAGGAGGGCTCGGATCGGCGTAGCGCGGCGAGTTTGTTGGGGGAGAGGTGCTCGGCACGGGATGTCAGGATCACTCCGCCCTACCATCCTCCACCAGCCCGTCGACGACGTGGATGACCCGGTCACAGCGTTCGGCGATCTCGGAGTCGTGGGTGCTGATCAGGAAGCAGGTTTGCTCTTCGTGGGAGACGTCGCGCATGAGGTCGATGAGGCGCATAGAGGCTTCGCGATCGAGGTTGCCGGTGGGCTCGTCGGCGAGAACGAGCTGGGGGCGGTTGACCAGGGCGCGGGCCATGGCGACGCGTTGTTTCTGGCCGCCGGAGAGGCGGGTGGAGCGGTATTTGGCGCGGTCGCTCAGGCCGACGCGATCGAGCAGGTCGAGGGCGTGGCGGCGGTCGGCGCGGGTCTCGCCGCCTTCGGCGACCCAGGCGGGGAAGAGGACGTTCTCGAGGGCGGTGAAGTCGGGCAGCAGGTGGTGGAATTGGAAGACGAAGCCGAGGGTGCGGTTGCGGAAGGCGGTGAGCCTACGCTCGGGCAAGTTGACGACCTCTTCGCCAGCGATGACCAGGGAGCCGGAGGTCGGGCGGAGGAGGGTGCCGAGGATGGTCAGCAGGGTGCTCTTGCCGCTGCCCGAGGGGCCCATGAGGGCGACGAAGCTGCCGCGCTCGAGATCGAGATCGACGCCTTTGAGCACGGGGGTCTCGATCTCGCCGTCGCGGTAGGTCTTGAACACGCTGCGGGCCTGAACGAGGGCCCTGTTGGCTGGGGCTTCAGTCATGGTGGATCGCCTCCACCGGGTCGATCTTGGCGGCGGCGCGGGCCGGCAGGATGGAGGCGAAGGTGGCGCAGAGGGTGGCCAGGGCGATGGCGGTGGAGTACTCGCCCAGGGCCGGGTCGACGGGCAGGGCGGTGCTGCCGTCGGGCTGCTCGGTGAGCTCCATCAGCAGACGGCAGAAGAGCCAGCCGCCGGCGGCGCCGAGGCAGGAGCCGAAGAGACCGATGAAGAAACCCTGCAGCTGGAAGATGCGCTGGATCGAGCCCTTGCTGACTCCCATGGAGCGCATGATGCCGATCTCGCCGCGGCGGCGCATGGCTGCCAGCAGCAGGACGCTGGCGACGCCGATGAGGATGGTCAGCAGGCTGAAGACCTTGATCAGGTCGCCGGTGGTGCCCTGGGCGCGCAGGGCGCTTTGCAGGCGGTTGTTCTCGGCGATCCAATCCTTGGCTTCGAGGCCGGTCTCGCCGGCCAGGCGTTCGGCGAAGCGTGGCGCGGCGTAGATGTCGTTCAGCTTGAGGGCGATCTGGGTGACCGCGCCGTCGAGGTCGAGCAGGGTCTGGGCGGTGCGCAGATCGAGGAAGGCCAGGCGCTCGTTGACGTTGGCGCTGCCGACGTCGAAGATGCCGCGCACGGTCAGGGTGCGCTCGCGCTGGCGCTCGGAGCGCAGCCGCACCCGCTGGCCGGTGGTCACGCCGAGCTCGTCGGCCAGACGGACGCCGATCAGGACGTCGCCCGGGCCGAGCTGGGCGCTACCGCGCACCAGGCCATCTTCGAGGTCGATGATGGCCGAGATGCGGGCCGGCTCGAGACCGTTGATCCCCACCGGCATCACCTTGTCGCCGCGCTGGAAGAAGCCATTGCCGATCGCCTGGGGCGAGATCGAGGTGACGTCGGGCAGGACTTCGAGGCGTTCCACCAGCGGTCGCCAGCCCTCGATCTCGGGGCGCCGCTCGTTGATCCGCTGGAGGGCCACGAGGCTGGAGAAGCCGGGGCGTTCGTCGATCAGCCGCGGCAAGCGCTCGGGGGGCTCCAAGACCACGTGGGCGATGTTGCCGATGACGTCCCGAGTCAGGTTGACGGCGAGACCATTGATCAGTGCTGCCATGAAGGTGTAGGCAACGATGCCGATGGCGACGCCGGCCAGGATGAGCAGGGTCTGCAGGCGGCTCGAGCGCAGGTAGCGCAGGGCGACACGGAATTCGTAGGGGTACATCACTCGTAGGGGTACATCGCCCCTCAGGATCCGTCGCCGGTGTCGGTGTCGAGTGGCCGCACCTGGAGATCTTCCGCTACCTGCTTGGGCGCCAGCACGACGCGGTCGCCGGCTTCGAGGCCCGACAGCAGGACGAGGCGTGGCGCCGGCCAGTCGACCACCTCCACCGGCCGGCGAGCGGTGCGATCGCCCTCGATCGCCAGCACCCAGCTCTGGCTGCCGCCGAGGCCGCCGACGGCGGAGCGCGGCACGGTGAGCGCCTGGGGGTGCTCCTCGATCAGTAGGTTGATGTCGAGACTGAGGCCGGTCGGTAGGTCGGGGGCCTCGTCGATGAAGCGCAGGCGGATCACTGCCGCGCCGCTCAGGCGATCGATGCGCTTGCTGATGTAGGAGATCTCGGCCTGCCAGCGGGTGCGTCGACCGGAGATAAGGGCTACCGTGGCGGCCTGACCGAGGGCGAGCTCGCCGAGGTATTGCTCGTCGACTTCTACCTCCACTAGGGCGTCCCCGGCGGTGGCGAGCTCGTAGAGCACCTCTTCAGGCCCCACGGTCTGCCCCGGGTCGACTGGCCGCTCCAGCACCCAACCGTCGATCGGCGAGCGCAGCACGTAGTCGTCGAGTCGCGCTTCGAGCTCGCTGATCTCCTCGCGCAGCCGGGCGATGCGGCGTTCGCCGAGCTCCACCCGCAAGCGCGCGTCTTCGAGCTCGCTGGCGGCGATCAGGTCGGATTTGCCGAGAGCCTCGGCCCGCTCGGCGTCGCGCTGCCGCTGGCGTAGCTCCTCCGCCTCACGCTCGATCTCGGCCTCGATCTGGGCGATGGACGACTTCAGTGGGCGCGCGTCGAGCCGTGCCAGCACCTGGCCGGCGCGCACCGCTTCGCCTTCTTCGGCCTGGACCTCCAGCAGGCGGGCCCGAACCACCGGTGCGATGCGGTTGCGTAGCTGCGGCCGCACCCGCCCGGTGAGAGCGAGCACCCGGGCGACGTCTTCCCGCCGCACCTCGGCGACCTCCACCTCCGGCGGGCGTTCGAGGAAGGTGCGTAGCTGCAGGCCGGCGAAGACCAGGCCTGCGATCACGAGCAGGGTCAGGAGGGGGCGCCAGAGGCGCCTCAGAGGGTTGGGCATACAGATTCTTCGCTCGTTGTTGACACAGGCATCGTCGCGCAGTCGCGACGGGGGAGGGTAACAGTCGAAGGCTTTCTATGCAGTCTTTCGTCCAGGAGGCGTCGACGGATGCCATGGGGCCGATGGGTTGTCGGACGCGGCGCCCGCGAGGCCGCCGGGAGTGAGCTCGGCCGGCCAGCCGCCGGGCATGAATACCCGGGCTATACAAGGCGCCTGGTAGACCAGGCTTGCTGGCTAAAGCCAGAAGACGGTGAGCGGCTTCAGCCGCTAAGCCCGCTGCGGGCGCCGTAGGTAGCACGGGGGTTTACCCCCGTCGATGGTTGGGCGGGCGAAAAAAAGTTGTCGCTGTGTGTTGTTTTTTCTCGGGGTGCGTCGCCTCACTGGCTGTAACCGTGTGACGGCGCTCTTGCGTCGCTCCCATTCAACTCTTTTTAGGAGCCTTCCTCATGTCTTCGATTCTTACGTCGCAGCGCTCCACTGTGCCGCCACCCACTGAGCCGCGCGCCACTGTGCCGCACTCCACTCTGAAACACTTCCTATTGAAGCGAGGCACTCGAGTGATGCTGGCCTGCATCGCCAGCACGATCTTGCTCGCCGCCGGCCCGTCTGCGGCGTTGCCTTGCGCCGCCAGCGCCACGGCCACCCATGCCGGCCTCGGCGGGACGACCGCTTCGCTGACCATCGACGGGAGCACCACCACGGCCTTCGAGTCGAGCCACGGCAACTGGCAGTATGTGCAGATTCGCTTCGACTGCGAGGTCGAGATCAAGGCACTGCGGCGCATGATGAGTCGCAACGGCAGCTTCACCGGCCGCCGCAGCTGGCAGGGGGAGCAGTTCTCGTACTCCCTAGACGGCCAGAGCTTCACCCACGTGACCCCCGCCGCCAGCACGGGCTGGGAGGCCTACGTGGCCTACCATCCGCGGGCCTGGCATTCGGTGGCCTATGGCTGGTCGAGCTGGCTGCGGCCGAATCAGCCGGTCCGGGCGCGCTACCTTCGCTTCCACTGGGACGGCAACGACGACCGGCTGCACGAGATCGAGGCGGCCACCGCGCCGGGGCTCGATGTGACGGATGTCCGCCTCACCCAGAGCGGCATGGTGACCACCGCGATCCCGCAACTGCCCCTGGTGGCCGGCAAGACGACGCTCCTGCGGGCGACGGTGATCAGCTCGATCGGCGGGCCGACGGTCGCCGACGAGGCGTTCGTCGACGTCTACCGTGAGGACACTGGAGCCCTGGTCGCCACGGTGCGCGGCCACGCCATCGCCAACGACAATCGGTCGTTGCGCAACGCCAT
>JBCCGX010000821.1:0-4836 GCA_039029035.1 Acidobacteriota bacterium
GACGCGGATGCTTTGGGCCGGGCGCTCGCCGCCTTGGCGGACCGACATCCCGGGCTGCGCACGACGTTTGGCCTGGCAGGCGATAGGCCGGAGGCTCGGATCAACCCGCAAGCCCGACTGGACCTGCGGATCGAGGAGATTGCTGGTCCGGAGCGTGGCGCGGCCGAGGCTCGCCTGGCGGCGGAGGCCTACCGCCCCTTCGACCTGGAGACCGGTCCCTTGCTGCGGCTGCTCGTGCTGCGCACCGAAGGGGGGCGGCAGGACAAGCCAGGCAACGTCCATATTCTGCTGGCGGTGCACCACATCGTCGCCGACTTCGCGTCGGTGGCGGTACTGTTGCGCGACCTCGGCCTACTATACGACGCCGAAACCGGCGGCCTGCATGCCGATCTCGTACCCCTGACAGCCACGCCAGCCGATTTCGCGCGTGCCGAAGAGAGGCTCCTCCGGGGCGCCTCGGGGGAGCGTCTGCGGCGCTATTGGCAACGTCAGCTGGGCGGCGAGCTGCCGCTCCTCGACCTGCCGACCGATCGGCCGCGACCGCCGCTCCTGACCTTCGCCGGCGACCGCTGCCGCCGGCTCATCGAGGGCGCCACGAGCGATGCTCTCGAAGCCTGTGCCGCGTCACACGATGCCACGGTCTTCATGTTGCTTCTCGCCGCATTCCAGACGTTGCTCCACCGCTATAGCGGCCAGCGCGACTTGACCGTCGGCACGCCGATGGCGCTGCGCGACAACGCCGAGTACACCGATCTGATCGGCTATCTCGTCAACCCGGTGGTGCTGCGCGGCGACCTGAGACACGACCCCGACTTCATCGGGCTACTGGGGAGCACCCGGAAGGTTGTCCACGGGGCCCTCGTACACCGCGCCTACCCTTTCCCGAAGCTGGTCGAGGACCTCCAGGCGGGCCACGATCCCGGCCGCTCGCCGCTCTTCCAGGCGATGCTCGTGTGGCATGCCGACCGCCTCCCGGCGGCCCAGGGTCTGGCGGGCTTGGCGCTCGGTGTCCCGGGGCTCGCGGTCGACCTTGGCGGCTTGCGCCTCGAATCTATGGCGCTGCCTTGCCGCAGCGCGCAGTTCGACCTCTCGCTCGAGGCGGCGCGCCTCGAGGAGGGGCTGGTGACTGCCCTGAGCTTCAACAGCGATCTCTACGATGCGGCAACGGCGCAACGTTTGCTCGGCCATCTGGCGACGCTCCTTACCGGCATCGCTGCGGACCCGACGCGTCGTCTGTCGGAGCTTCCGTTGCTGACGGAGGGGGAGCGCCGGCAACTGTTTTCTGCCTGGGAGCCGCAAGCCGACTCGGACGCCTGTCTGCACGATCTCTTCGCGGCGGCCGCCGCCGAGCACGCCGAGCGCGAGGCGGTGATCGACGGCGAACGGCGGATCACCTATCGCCAGTTGGCACGCTGCGCTCGCCGACTGGCTAACCATTTGCAGCAGCTCGGGGTCGGCCCGGAGGTGCGGGTCGGCCTGTGCGCCGGTCGCTCAGTGGAGATGCTGGTCGGCCTACTCGGGATCCTCACGGCGGGCGGCGCCTACGTGCCCCTGGATCCGGCCTATCCCCGCCGGCGTCTGGCTTTCATCCTGGAAGACAGCCGAGTGTCGTTGCTGCTGCTCGGCGGTGGGGTTTCGGTCGACCTGCCCGTTCACGGTGCCCGTGAGGTCGATCTCGATGCCTTCGGCCCCGACGCCGACCTGGGCCAAGAGTCGTCGAGCCTGGCCCAGCAGACGGTGCCGGACAACCTGGCCTACTTCATCTATACCTCCGGTTCCACGGGGCGCCCCAAGGGGGTCAGCATCACCCATCGCAGCGCTGCCGCGCGCGTGTGCTGGGCGGCCGAGATCTTCTCGCCGACCGAGCTACAGGGTATGTTGGCTGCGACCTCGATCTGTTTCGACCTCTCGGTTTTCGAGATCTTCGCTCCGCTTTGCCACGGCGGCCGGGTCATCCTGGCCGATCACGCTCTCGGCCTGCCGACGCTGCCCGCCGCCAGCGAGGTCACGTTGATCAATACCGTGCCTTCGAGCCTCGCCGAGCTGGTCAGCGGCGCTGCTCGGCTGCCCGCAGGCGTCCGCACCGTGAACCTGGCCGGCGAGCCTCTGAGCCGTCGCCTGGTGCAGCGCATTTACCAGCACAGCGACGCCGAACGGGTGCTCGATCTCTATGGTCCCTCCGAAGACACCACCTACTCGACCTTCGCCGAGGCCAAGCGCGACGACCCGCGCGAGCCGACTATCGGCCGCCCGTTGCGGGCGACTCGGGTCGCCCTGGTCGACGCCGGGCTAAGGCTGATGGCTCGGGGGTTGGTCGGCGAGATCGTCATCGGCGGGGTCGGGCTGGCGCGTGGCTACCTGGATCGCCCGGGACTCACGGCCCAGCGATTCCAGCCGGATCCTTTTGGCAGTCATTTTGGCCATAGGCTCTACCGAACTGGCGACCTGGGCCGTCTGCGTCCCAGCGGAGATCTCGAATACCTCGGCCGCACCGATCACCAAGTCAAGATCCGAGGTTTCCGTATTGAGCTGGGGGAGATCGAGACGGTGCTCGAAGGCCACCCTCAGGTCGCAGAGGCGGTAGCGGTGGCTCGCCGGGACAAGAGTGGCGACCCCCTCCTGGTAGCCTACCTGGCAGTAACCAACGGCGGAGGGCCCGCCGCCGCCGAGCTCCGGCGCTATCTCGGTGCACAATTGCCCGCTTTCATGGTGCCCCAGGCCTTCGTCACCCTCGATGCCTTGCCGCGCTCTCCGAACGGCAAGATCGATCGCAGCGCGCTGCCCGCCCCGGATGCGGATGCTGCCGGTCCCCAAACCGCATTCGTCGCACCGTCCACCGAAGTCGAGCTACTGCTGGCGGAGATCTGGTGCGAGGTCCTGGGCGTCGAGCGGGTCGGTATCCACGACGACTTCTTCGACCTCGGCGGCCACTCGCTAAAGGCCACCCGAGTACTGGCGCGAGTGAGCGAGGTTTTTCAGGTCGACCTGCCGGTACGCTCTCTGCTCGAGTCGCCGACCATCCTGGGCCTGACCGAGGCCATCGCCCGCCAGCTGCTGGCCGAGGCTGACCCCGAGGCCCTCGTCGAGCTCGGAATCTAGGACAGCAACTGAAGGAGCGGGCAGTGGCCCCAGGGGTCGCTGCCCGATCGGCGCCTCCGTAGGCCCTCGTTTGGCTCGTGACCGCACTTGCGCTCTCTCAGAGAGTTTTCAGTTGCGGAAGCGATATTCTATGTCTAAAACACTTGACAAGGCTGCTCGATCCGAGCAGAGTTAATACCAATCGTTCAGGGTTGCGAACGAGGGGAAGTGATGCTGGTTGCCGTACCGGCTCTTGGATCCCAAGACGCTGATCGCCCCTCGTCGGAAGCGGAATTTACCGTCCGGGTCGAGACCGGTTCGGTGTGCGGATTTGGCGGCACACTCGGGCCCTCGATTCAAGGTAGGAGATCGCGATTCAGCAAAGTCGACCGTTGAGAAAAGTGACCAGAGGAGGATCCTAAGTTTCCGGTTGTCTCGTGTCTCGGTTCAGCATCAAGGAGTGGCTGGCCTTTGCAAGATCTCACGACTCCGTGCACGTCGTCTCTGAGATTTGTCGCCGCTAGCCGAATTCACCAGGTACAGGCGGGCGAGTTTGATGGATCAGGACGGTCGGGCTAGAGATCGTGAGCGCGAACGCCTCGATCTCGTAATTCGAAGATTGCGTCGGCAAAGAGCCGGCGTCGCCAAAGACGGTATCAAGGGGGTACCCCGGAGCGGCGGGCACTTCCCGGTGTCGTTCGCACAGGAGCGCTTGTGGTTGATCGCGCGACTCCACGAAGCTCCCGTGGCCTACAACATTCCTGGCTTGGTGCGCTTCCAAGGCCCCCTGTCGGCGCGATCCCTCGCCGCTTCTGTGCACGTGCTGTCCGCCCGCCACGAGAGCCTGCGGACGGTTTTCGGTAGCCAGGACGGTGCACCTTGGCAAGCGCCACAGGGCAGCGGGACAGTGCGCCCCGGGACAGTGCTCTGTACCATCGACCTGAGCGGCTTAGGGGCCGAGACAAGTGCGCGCCAGGCACGGCGCCTCACGGCGGCCGAGGGGCGCCGCTGCTTCGATCTCGAGCGCGGCCCGGTCTCGCGAGCGCTGCTTATCCGCCTGAGTGCGGAGGACCACCACCTGGTGGTGACCTGGCATCACATCGCCGCCGACGGGTGGTCGCTGCGTATCTGGCTGCGCGAGCTGATGGCTCTCTATCGATCCGCCGTCGACAACCGCCCGCATGATCTGGCGCCGCCGCCGATTCAGCCGATCGACTTCGCCGTATGGCAGCGGGCACGATTCGAGGCTGGGGCCTGGCAAGACCAGCTTCGATATTGGCGCGACGAGCTTGCCGGGGTGCCTTCGTTGAGCACCCTGCCGACGGATCGACCCCGGCCCGCAGTCCAGCAGATGCTCGGTGCTAAGTCTCGATTCGTCCTTCCACAAGGCCTGCTCGAGAGCCTTGCGGCTGCGGCGCGCCAGGATGGGGCGACGCTCTTCACCCTCTTGGCCACGGCTCTGGGGGGGCTGCTCCTGCGGCACGGGGCCGGTGAGGACGTGGTGATCGGTTCGCCGGTAGCGGGCCGCAACCGGTCCGAAGTGCAGGAGCTGGTGGGCTGCTTCGTCAACACGGTCGCGCTGCGGCCTCGTCTCGGTGGTGACCCGCCCTTCGAGGAAGGCCTGCGCCTCACCCGCGAAGTGGTGCTCGGGGCGCTGGCCAATCAGGACTTGCCGTTCGAGAAGCTGGTCGAGGACCTTCAGCCCGAGCGTAGCCTGGGTTACTCGCCTCTTTTCCAGGTGATGCTGGCGTTCGAGGA
>JBCCGX010000822.1:0-4828 GCA_039029035.1 Acidobacteriota bacterium
GAGGGCGAAGGCCGGCCGGCGGACGAGGCCACGGCAGGTGACGGTCAGGTCGCGGAGCAAATTTTCCATGCGGGACTCCGGCTCGGGTGCGCGGCCGGAGCCGCAGTGATCGGGCTGGCGCGGAGCGGCATTATAGCTGGCTCGGCCGGTCGCTCAGGGTTCGGGCACAGCGCCTTGCTCGTTCGGCGGGGTCTTCCCGTCGAAGGTGATGATCTCCTCGCCGTCTGGCCTGAAGAGAGTGAGCTCGAATCGAATGCCATGCGCCTTGAGGACGTCAGCGAATCGGCTACAGCAGGCGACAGCGTCAGCAAGGTCAACGCGGTAACCGTCTCCCTCGATCTCGAAGGGCTCTTTGGGCGTGATGTTGCCGACGTAGGCGATCTTGAATCCCATGGGACCTTCCACTCGGACTGCCCAGTGGCCGACCGATACGGGATATCCCGCCGACCTGAACATCCATGCGAGGTCCCTCTTCGTGACCTCTGAGTAAATAAAGCCGCGCACCCATGAATCGTCTGTGCTCATCTCTGTTGGTCCGATGGGTAGCTCGACTATTCCGGCGAAGGGAAGTCCCTAAGGAAGTTTTTCCAGAGTTTCGTACAACGCCGCGAACTGCTGCGCCACTTTGTGGCGCGGCGCGAGATGGATCAGCGGGCGATATTGCTGGTGCGACTCGCGGACCTTGACCGAGCTGGTGAGGTAGGGCTCGAGAACGGGCAGGCCTTCGGCAAGGAGCTCGTCGACCAATTGCCGGGGCAGGCTGGCGCGCTCCTGAAAGAGGTTGACCACGATGCCGGCGACTTCCAAGGTCGCGTTGTGGTCTTCCTGCACCTCGCGGACCGTTCCGAGGAGCTGGTACAGGGCGCGGCGGGAGAACTCGTCGCAATCGAAGGGGATCAGGCACTTTTCTGCCGCGATGAGCGCCGACATGGTGAAGAAGTTCACTGCCGGTGGTGTGTCGATGTAGACCGCATCGAAATCGTCCAGGCGGGTCAAGCAGTCCCGGAGCTTGTAGATCTTGTAGCGTGACTCGAGCTTCGAATGGAGCTCTGCCAGAGAGCGGTCTCCCGGCATCACATAGAGATGCTCGAAGGGGGTCCGATGGACCCACGATCGCCCAGCGGACGCCAGGAGGCGAAAGCCCAGGGTCTCTTCGAAGAACTCCGCCACGCCGGGCTTGGTGTCGGTGGCCTCTCGACCGAGCAGGTAGTACGACGCGTTGGCTTGCGGATCGAGGTCGACCACCAGCGTCTTGCGGCCGGCCGCGGCACTGGCCGCCGCCAGATTGCATACGATCGTCGACTTGCCGACGCCGCCCTTGCGATTGAACACCACCCAGCGCATGAGTCCCCCAGTCCGTCCGTTGCGGTCGCTGGAAGGTTAAGGCGGTCTCCGATGGCGGTCAAGGCGGCCATCGACGCTCCACAGGCCAGTCTCACCCAGGTAATGTAGCCGGCGGCCAAAAGGCCCACGTGCGTCGACGTCGAAGCGGCGCTTCGGGCACCGAGCGCTGCCGACGAGCCGCTGCCGCAGGCTCGGGTTCCGCCGCTCTGCGGCCCTGCTCCGTCGCCCTGGGGTTCGGCTCCCGCCAAGGCGACCGAACGACCGATAGCGTCACCCGTGCACCGGCCGGGATGCGTACCCCGGCAAACGGGTTGCCGGTACGGCCGAAGAGCTCGAAGACGCCGCCGTCTTTCGCTCCCGGACCGGAGTTGGGGTAGATCTCGATCCGCTCACTGCCGGCGATCACCTCGTCGACATAGAAATGCGCGTTGCTACCGAGGAAGTCGGCATAGTCCGCGTTATAGAGGGTATGCACATCGCTCGCCGTGACGGCGACACGAAGCCGGATAGGCTGACCAGCGCACACAGACGCCGAGATGCCGAGCCGCTCCGCCAGGTCTTCGCTGACCTTGCAGTGCCCGCGCCGCGCCTGCGGATCAGCTACGGACGCTACCGTCGGAAAGATTGGGATCTGATGGATCTCGAGAGTGGACATCGCAGCGTCTCCTCGTTGGGGGCCTCTTCCTCATCCTGGTCTACGCAGGAATAGAACGAAACCCGCCACGATTCCTCTCACTCTTCGTGGCGGGTTTCGACTGCTCTTGCCGTAGAGCACACCACGGACAGGTCTGTTACAGATCGGCGCGCCCGCCGTCCGAGACGATTCGCCACCCTCTAGGGCTCAGTACCTAACGAGCCAACCATCCAACATAGCCAATGTGCTATAAAAGGCACACACTCATCAAGGAGCTGCTAGATGACTTCATCACGGCCTGCCCGCTGGCTCTCGTCCCTCCTCGCTATCCTGATCGTGCTGGCGATCAACGCCCCGATTGGATCTGCAGCGGCTGGATCTGCTGCGCCTGGATCTGCTGCGGCCAACCCGATCCTCTTCGTCACCCAATTTCCGATCGCCGCCGACTTCGCCACCATCGGCTCGACCTTCGCCAACCACTTCTCGAACACCGCCAAAGTGGGCCGCGGGGGCGACCTCTACATCCTCTATCCCAGTGGTGAACTGTGTAACGTGACGCGCGAGAACGGCTTCGGTGATGCGGGCATCTTCCAGGGACCGGACTCGATCGCGGTGCGCGATCCCCACGTCCATTGGGACGGCACCCGGGCGTTGTTCAGCATGGTGATCGGTGCGCCGGCGATGCAGTTCCAAGTCACCGAGGAGTACTGGCAGCTTTACGAAGTCACCGGCCTCGGCGCCTGTGGGACCACCGCCATCACCAAGGTGGCCAACCAGCCGACGGACTACAACAACCTGACGCCGATCTACAGCCCCGACGGCCAGATCGTCTTCACCTCCGATCGCCCGCGGGATGGCCGACGCCATCTCTATCCGCAGCACGACGAGTACGAGTCGACCCCGACCAACACCGGGCTGTGGCGCCTCGATCCTGCCAGCGGCGATCTCGATCTGATGAACCACGCCCCCTCGGGCGTCTTCACTCCGATCGTCGACAGCTTCGGCCGCATCGTCTTCACCCGCTGGGACCATCTGCAACGCGACCAACAGGCAGAGAATCCGGCGTTCGAGACCTTCACCTGGGAGAGCGAGGAACCCGACGCCCAGGTCGTCGAGTTCGACGAGATCTTTCCCGAGCCGCGCAACGCCGAGCCAGGCTCGAACGTCAACGGTTTTCGCATCAACCACTTCTTCGCCTGGCAGATCCACCCCGACGGCACCGAGGAAGAGACTCTCAACCACATCGGACGCCACGAGCTACACAGCTTCTTCAGCCGCTCCTTCACCGACGACCCCAACCTGGAGGATTTCATCGCCTCCATCTCCGGCCGGGTCAACCCGAACGACATCCTCAACATGTTCCAGGTGGTCGAGGATCCGCAGAGCCCCGGCACCTACTTCAGCGTCGAGGCACCGGAGTTCCAGACCCACGCCTCGGGGCTGATCTTCCGCTTGAGCGCCCCGCCGGGCCAGGCGCCGGATCAGATCGCGGTGACCTTCATCACTCATCCCGATACTGCCACGGTGGTTGCCGACGGCGATCCGGTGCCGGCCACCCACACCGGGCACTATCGCGATCCCTTAGCGATGGCCGACGGCACCCTCTACGCCGCCCACACCGCCGAGACCCGCGCCGCCGGCAACGACGGCAGCCGCGAGTTCCCCGACCCGCGCTACGACTTCCGGATCCAAGAGCTGACTCAGAACGGCCAGTACTTCGAGGCCAGTACAGCCCTACTCCCCGGCGCTGGTATCGTGCGCGAGATCCAGTATTACGACCCGGACTTCCTGGTGTCCTACAACGGCCCGATGTGGGAGCTGCAGCCGGTGGAGATCCGTTCCCGGCCAACACCGCCGATCCTCACCACGCCGCTGCCAGCTCCCGAGGCGCAGATCTTCGCCGAAGCCGGCGTCGAGCCCCAGGGCTTCCGCAACTTCCTGCGCCAGCGCGAGCTCGCGGTGGTGGTCAGCCGCGACGTCACTACCCGCGACGCCCTCGATCGCCAGCAGCCGTTCAACCTGCAGGTGCCGGGCGGCGCCGTGACCACCGGAACCGGCGGCCTGCTCTACGACGTGCAATACATGCAGTTCCTGCAGGCCGATCAGATTCGCGGCATCGGCGGCGAGCAGGATCCCAGACCCGGCCGCCGAGTGATCGCTCAGTTGATGCACGACCCCGCCGTGGTCAATCCACCGACCACCGGTCCCGAGGCTAGCGTCACCCTGGGCACTGACGGCTCCATGGCCGCCATCGTCCCGGCCCACCGAGCCATGACCTGGCAGATGACCGACCCTCTCGGCGAGCCGGTGATCCGTGAGCGCTATTGGCTCACCTTCCAGCCCGGTGAAGTCCGGGTCTGTGCGTCGTGCCATGGCCTGTCGAGCGTCGACCAGGCGGGTCAGACGGCTCCAACGAATCCGCCGGAGGCGCTACGCGATCTGTTGGAGTTCTACAAGGCGAATTTCTCCGAGCTGTTCATCGATGGTTTCGAGTCGGGGGATGTCGGGGCGTGGTCGTCGCAGGTTGGGGTGGCCACGGACTAAAGCCCGAGGCTATTTTCGTTCGTCCCTACGGGACGGGGATGGAGCGGCTTTGGCCGCAAAGCCTCGAAGAGGCGCCTTTGATAGCGCGGGCATTGATGCCCGTCGCGGGTCGGGCGTGGGCACCTTTGCCGAAGCCGGCGCGGAGCTACAGCGCCGTTGGCGGTGCCCTCCGCCCGGGGATGAATGCCCGGGATACGAATGCCCTGTTTACGAAACGGCGCCCGGTTCCCGAGCATGATCGCCGCGAGCATCCCCGGGCATGAATGCCCGGGCTATCAAAGGCGCCCGGTCCCCGGGCTTGGCGGC
>JBCCGX010000823.1:0-4826 GCA_039029035.1 Acidobacteriota bacterium
GCCGCCGCGACGCTCGGGGTGAGGGCGGCGGGGTCGAACTTGAGGATGTACCACTGCACCCCTTCCCAGGCTCCGGGCAAGGTCAACGAGCGGCCGATGAGCACCAGCAAGCAGCCGAAGAGCACCGGCATGATCACCTTGCTGGCGACTTCGATCCCCGACCGCAAGCCTTTGATCAGCACGCCGGCACAGGCGAAGATGATCGTCCCGGTGCAGATCAACTGCAGCAGAAACGAGCGGCTATCGAAACCGGCATCCGGCGGCAAGATCCCTGCCTGCCAGGGCAGCCCGAGAGCCTGGGCACCCTGGCCGACGGCGTAGTAGAGCACCCAGCCGAGAGCGTTGGTGTAGTAAGCGGTGGCGGCAGTCACCACGAAGAAGAAGAACCAACCGAGGACGCGACCGCAGGGGAAGCCCACCCGATCGAAGGCACCCACCGGGCCACGGCGCGTCGCCCGTCCGAGGGTCCACTCCGCCATCAGGGCGGGAATGCCGAGCAGGGCCACCGCCAACACATAGAAGGCGACGAAGGACGCACCCCCAAACTTGCCCACCAGGTAGGGAAAACGCCAGACGTTGCCGAGCCCCACCGCGACACCGATCATCGTGGCGATCAGCCGCAAGCGCGAGCTGAAAGTCTCCCTCGGCGGTGCGTTGGCACTGTGCATTGTGCGGATTCTATCCGTCTTGCCGTGTTGTCGCCCGCCGGATGAAGGCGCCGATCTCGCGGATCGCCGGGCGAGCCTCCGGCATCAGCGGCGCGAAGGCCTGCGAGACGTGGACCGCGCCAGGGAGTCTCTGTAGCTCGGTCTCGACCCCTTGCTCCGCCGCGCGCTCGGCGAGTTGCAGCCCCTCGGAGAGCAGGGTTTCGATCTCCCCCACCTGGACGAGCAGCGGCGGTAGCCCCCCGAGGTCACCAAAGAGTGGCGAGGCCGACGGGTGGCGCGGGTCGGCATCGCCGAGATAGGAGGCGGCGAAGAAGCGCAGCATCTCGCCAGACAGGTAGTCGTGTGGCGCATTGCGCTCGATGCTCTCCCCCGAACAAGTCAGGTCGACCCAGGGCGAGAGCAGCGCGGCGCCGCTCGGCAATGGCTCACCGGCCTGACGCAGGACGAGCATCGTGGCCAAGGCCAGACCGCCGCCGGCCGAGTCGCCGGCCAGGACGAGTCGCGCGGGGTCGACGCCCTCGGAGAGCAAGGCGCGGTAGGCCGCCAAGGTATCGTCGATCGCTGCCGGGTGTCGATGCTCGGGGGCCAGGGCATAGTCCAAGGCCAGGCACCTCGCTCGAGCGGTGAGAGCGATCTGCGCCACCAGCAGACGATGGGTCGCCGAGGAGCAAAAACAATAGCCACCGCCATGCAGGTAGAGCACCGTGGGACGTATCGAATCGGTGGTCGACTCGTGCGGTGTCACCCAGAGCCCACCGACACCCCCTACGGTCGCAGGATCGAGCGCCACTCGCCGAGCCACCGGCGATGGGATCGGCGTCGCCAGTTCACGCGCCCGAGTCGCCGCCGGGCCGCAGCGCACCACCTCCCCGATATCGCGTCGCAGCAGCTCGGTGACGACCGCCGCGCCCCACCGGCGTGGTCCACTGCGGAAGCCCCGCCAACGCCGCAGGGTCACGGTGCAGGCCCCCGAGAGCAACAGCGGCAGAAGCCTCAGCCAGTTCGACCGCATCGGCTCAGTCGACACCCTTCGCCCGCTCACCCCACCCGGTCGGTCGAGGGGCCATCGGTGTTTTCTTCATCGGATCGGGACAACGTATCACACCAACCCTGGTATCTTTGCCGCATGGATTTGGCGATCGACGGCCCGACCCATCCGACTCAATTTTGGCACGCGCTGCCCAACGGGCGCGTGCAATGCGACGTCTGCCCGCGGTTCTGCAAGCTGCGCGAAGGCCAGCGTGGGCTGTGTTTCGTTCGCGGCTGCCGGGGGGGTGAGATCGTGCTCACCACCTACGGGCGGTCGTCGGGCTTCTGCATTGACCCGATCGAGAAGAAGCCGCTGAACCACTTCTATCCCGGCACTCCGATCCTGTCCTTCGGCACGGCTGGCTGCAACCTGGCCTGCAAGTTCTGCCAGAACTGGGACATCTCCAAATCGCGCCAGGTCGATACGCTGGCCGATCAGGCCGCACCGGAGACGCTAGCGCGAGCGGCCCAGGCCTACGGTTGCCGCAGCGTCGCCTTCACCTACAACGATCCGGTGATCTTCATGGAGTACGCGATCGACGTCGCCCAGGCCTGCCGTGAGCTCGGTGTCCTGAGCGTGGCGGTGACCGCCGGTGAGATCTGCCCCGAGCCGCGGCAGCACTTTTTCCGCCACCTGGAGGCCGCCAACGTCGACCTCAAAGCGTTCACCGAGCGCTTCTACCGCAAGATCTGTGGCGGCCACCTGCAGCCGGTGCTCGACACGCTGGTGTATCTCAAGCACGAGACCGAGGTCTGGCTCGAGATCACCACGTTGTTGATCCCTGGCGAGAACGATTCGGCTGACGAGATCGACGCCATGACCGGCTGGATCGCCGAGCATCTCGGCCCCGACGTGCCGATCCACTTCACCGCCTTCCATCCGGACTACAAGATGCTCGACCGGTCGCCCACACCACCTTCGACCCTCCGCCAGGCGCGGCGCATCGCGCTCGACAACGGCCTGCGCTACGCTTACACTGGCAACGTCCACGATGCGGACGGTGGCAGCACCTACTGCCATGCCTGTGGCGAGCTTCTGATCGGCCGCGACTGGTATGTCCTCGGCACCTGGAACCTGTCGTCCGACGGCACCTGTAGCGCGTGCGGTGCGCCGTGTGCCGGCCATTTCGCCCCGGCGCCGGGCGCCTGGGGTGCTCACCGGCAACCCGTCCGCCTACAGGACTTCGAACAGCACCTCCATGCTTGATCGACGAGCCGCTTACTTGCTAGGACTGGTGCTCCTGGCGACGCAGTCTTGCGCCACGCCGGAAGAGGCACCGCGCCTCGATACGACAGCCTTCCCTGTCGCCCGTGATCTGACCGCTGAGCTACCCCTGGCCGCAATCGCGACCGAGACCCGCGAGATCGACTTCGGCGCGGCAGAGAGCCGCCACCACCTGATCAACGGTTGGGGCAAGGACGAGGTCGACGCCACCGACGGCACGACCTTCGTCTGGGCCCTGGGCGAAGCATCTCAGATCGACTTCGAGCTGCTCGAGCCGCGTGCGATCGAGGCCAGCCTGCGCTGCCGGGCCTTCGTCTGGGAGGGATCGCCCCAGCAGTCGGTGCGGGTTGAGATCAACGGCCACGAGGCGGCGACCTTACGCTTCGGCGAAAGGCCACGCGACCGACAGTTCACCCTGGCGCCTGAGCACCTCCAGGCGGGGAATAATCGCCTGACTCTGCGCCACGCCTACAACCATGCGCCAAGTGAGGTCGTCGCCGGAGCCCTGGACGCTCGCTCACTGGCTATCGCCTGTGGCTGGTTGCGCTTCGGCCCCGCGGCCGAAGCACCACCTCGCTCCCCGGAAGTCCGCCCAGAGGGTCTGTACCTGCCTCTGGGCACCGAGGTCCGCTTCGCCCTGCGTTTGAGCGAAGAGAGTCTCTTGCAATACCGCGATTTGAGCAGCCAGGGACACGGCCGGCGGCTCCGCATTCAAGTCCTCTTCGACGAGGAGGGCTCCCAACGACAGGAATTCGAAGTGCAGGCGGGAGCTGGCAGCGGTGAGATCAGCCTCGGCAGCTGGCCGCCGAGGCTGCCCGAGGCTCAGGAGGACGGCAGCCACCTGGTCGAGATTCGCCTGGCGGCGCTGGTCGACGGCGCGTGGCCACGACGGCCGAGCGGCGTGGTGATCGGCCGCCTGGATCTGCGCTCGCGACCGGAGCCCGCACCACGGCCAGCCACGGACCCAGGGTCGGCAACGGCCTCAGAGCCGGCAGCGGACGCCGCCCGGCCCAATGTCATCGTCTACCTGGTCGACACGCTGCGCGCCGACCACCTCGGTTGCTACGGCTATCCTGAGCCGATCTCGCCACGGATCGACGCCTTCGCCGACGACGCGGTGCTGTTCGAGCATCCCCTGGCCCAATCATCCTGGACTCGCAGCTCGGTGGCTTCGATCATGACCGGCCAGCTGCCGACCGCCCACGGTGTGCATGATCGCGACGACGCCCTGGCCGACGACGCCCTCACCTTGGCCGAGATCTTCGCCGCCGAGGGTTATGCCACCGCCGCCTTCGTGACCAATCGCAGTGTCGGTGCGACCTTCGGCTTCCAGCAGGGCTTCGACGACTTCGAGTTCTTCGCCCGTCTCGACTCCGCCGCCCTCTATGCCAAGTCCGACGCGGTCAACGCCGAGGTCTTCGACTGGCTCGACCAGCGACCCGACCGGCCGTTCTTCCTCTACGTCCACACGATGGACCCGCACGCGCCATACGCCCCGCCGCCGGTCACCCGTGATGTGCTGGCACCCTCGGTCCGCCAGCCGGCCCTGTCTGCCGAGGAGAGGGCGGCGTTCGCCGAGCTCCTCACCGACCTGGCCGGCCGCTTCGGTCCGCCGAGCGAGCGCGACAAGCTGGGCTCGGTCCCCTGGCTCCAGGCTTTACACCGCCAGATGATTGCCCCGACACCCGAGATCACCGCCGACCTGACCGCTCTTTACAACGCCGAGATCGCCTTCAACGACCGATCCTTCGGTGCCCTGATCGATCGCCTCCGTCAGCTCGGCTTGTACGACGATGCGGTGATCATCTTCGTCGCCGACCACGGTGAAGAGCTGCACGACCACGGCAGCTGGTCCCACGGTAGCACCCTCTTCCAGGAGCAGCTCCGGGTGCCCCTGATCGTCA
>JBCCGX010000824.1:0-4826 GCA_039029035.1 Acidobacteriota bacterium
CCCTCGGTGAGCCCTGAGGTGTCGAGCGCATAGTCTGAGAAGACGCCCGAGGACGGTCGATAAGCGGTCAGCTCGATCTGCTCCGGAGTCGTCGCGCGGGTGATGTAGAAGGAAAATCCCTTGATCCCGTCGTCGTCCTCCGCTCGGCCGCTGATCTGCAGCTCGGTATCGGCGGTGATCCGGTTACCGGCTCTAGTGCCAGCGACCGAAAAGAACGCCGCGGGGCCGAGGTTCTCATCAGTGCAAACGATCTTGCAGTGCTCGGCTGTCACTTCACAGACCTCGCCGAGGATGATCCCCGTGACAGGATCAATAATCGGCCTACAGTCCAAGGGTTGAACGGTCGGCGCCAGTGGACAGACGTGGCGGCAATCCGCCAAGCCGCCCCAACCCCAGGGGTAACCCAACGCCAGCGGGTCCGGATCGAGGACGAAATTGACTGTTTCGTACTTTTCGTGCGTGGGCACGCAGGCGACGTGCAGGAGGGTCAGATCGTTGCTCCCCGGCTGGTTGATGACCCCCGATTCGGGATTCAAGATGCACTCGTCAGAGCTCACCAGCTCGGCCTGCCAGGTGCTGCCTTGCGGAGCTTTGACGTGGAGCGAGAATTGCCCTTCCGCGAAGGCAGTGCCGCGACTGGTCTTCACCGTGCCATCGGGTCGACTGACTTGGATCTGGACTGTCGGGCTCGGCGCCGGATCGCCGCGCAGCGGCCGAGCGAGGCCGAAGAGGCGATGGCCGTCGATGAGGCCATTGCAGTCGGTGGCCGAGCCGCCGGCAGGGTGGCACACGACCCGCGCCACCAGCACCGGCTGGCCGTCCGGCAGGCCACCCGCCACTGTGTTGCCGGGGTATTGATCGGCAAAACAGAAGAATCCACTCGGTGATGGACCGATCTCGGCATCGCTGTAGGTCGATCCGACCGGCGCCGTCAATCCCAGATCGAAGGTGCCGGCACGTGACAGGGTCGTGCGGGCGATCCCGAGATCCTCACCGGCCGGCCCGGTGACCCGCGTCGCCACCGAGATCGAGTTGTTGAAGTCTTCCGGCAGACAGGCTTCCACTGTCAGGGGCCGTCCGGGCGGGTCGCAGTCGTCGTCACAGTGGCAGTCGAAATCGACGTCGACGACCGTACCTGGCGAGCCGGTGCCGGTTCGGGTCGACGGCGAGCAGCTTCGCAGGTAGGTGCCGAGGTTGGCGTCGAAGACGCCGGCTTGGGTCACCTGCCAGGTTTCCTCCGCCTGGCAGAACACGGCGCTGCTGGGATGGCTGCCGGAAACTCGGACTAGCTCCGGCGCCGCGGAGCCGCCTCCCTCGCAGGCGACCCCAAAGGTGGCGACCTCATCGAAGCGCAGACCCGCGGCCTGCACCCGAACGTCGTAAGGGCTCGGGCAAGGCTCGCCCGAGCACAGAAAGCAATTGCAGCCGTAGGCCTCGTTCACCAGGTCCCGCATAGCGCCGCCGCGACAGTCGATGAACTCGATCAGCGGCCCGACACCACACGAGGTGAAACACTCCGCCAGGCGGATGTAGGGGAAGCCCCTGCCCGAGATCAGTTTGACGAGACAGCTGCCGCACTTCGGGCTGACAGGGGGAAGGCAGTGGTTCGCCGTCGCTCGTTCGCAGCTGGCGACCGCTTCGGCCACACACGCTTCAGCCTCGCCGCAGGCGACCGGCGGGGGCGAGCACAGGCCGCCGGAAGCCGCCTGCGGCTCGGTAGCCGGAAGGATGATCTGACTGGCCCGCTGCGCGACCTCGAGATGGGTCAGGGCACCCGACCAGAGTCGAACCTCGTCGATCGCGCCGGCGAAGTGCTGATCGAGCACCCCGGCGCCGACCCGGGCGCCGATCGCCCAGACGTCCGCCGCATCGGGTCCCGGCGCGGGACTGCCGAGGTTGTCGACGTCGACCAGCCGGCCATTGAGGTAGAACCGCGCTTCGCCCCGGTCGAAGACCCCGGCGATGTGGTGCCAACGATCGTCGTCCGGTGCCAATGAGGCTGTGACGGCGGACCAGCCGGTGGTGGCGCTCCACACATCGAAGGCCTGGCTGTCGAGGGCCGCCGGCGTCTGGGCGCGGAAGACGTTGGGACTCGGCCCTTCGGCGGTGCTGACCCAGGCTTCGACGGTGAACTGCTCCAGGCCGCCCAAGTCGACGCCGGGCGCGGGGATCTCCAGGTGGCCGGCCCCGTCGAGGCGCAGCGCACCGGAGGCGAAGCCGTTCGCCTGGATGCGGCCCCGCGTGAGATCGACTTCGCCGACCAGGAGCGCGTGGCGCTCGGCGCCGGAAACGTCTCGTCCCGGCTCGGTCTCGTCATCGAAGGTCCAGGCGCCGAGCTGAAACGGCTCCTGGTGACGAAAACCGAGGACTTCGATCTCATCGCTATCGAGGGCACGACCATAGATGCGAAGATCGTCGAGGGTGCCCCTCAGAAACTGATCGGCGGCACCTTCGACCCAACGGGCGCCGAAAGACCACACGTCATAGGCCGTACCTTGAAGCGAGCCGAATGCAACGCTCCGGCTGGCCACCTTCGCACCGTCGAGGTAGAGCCGCATCTCGCCGTGATCGAAGACGGCAACCAGGTGGTACCAACGATCGACAGGGGGCGCTTCGGACGCCACGAGACTCTGCCATCCCCCTCCGGTCGCGTAATTGGCGACGGAAAAACCGTCGCTGTTCAACGCCAGTGGTTGCTGGATGCGAAACACGTTTGTTTGCCGATGACTCGGCACCCGCAGCCAGGCCGCAACGGTCACGGTCGCGAGGCCGTTAAGGTCCGCTCCTTGGTTGGGGACGGTCAGATACGAGGCGCCGTCGAACGCCAGGGCTTGCTCGAACCCGCGATCACCAGCCATCCGGCCGCGAACCAGGGAGGCATTGCCCTGCAACGTGCCATGCCGACCGGCGGCCGAGCTATCGAGCCCCGGGGCCGAGGAGTCCTCGAAGTCCCAATGACCGAGCAGGGCGACATCGTCGGTCGATCCGGTCACATCCTCTGTCGCCAGCGGCTCGATGGTGGAGCTGGGTTCGATGGTGGAGATAGGTTCGATGCCATCGGCCGCCGCCGGCGCCACCCAACCCGCTGTCAAGGCAAGGACCAGGCCGAAGGTGCAACACAAACGCCGGCGAGCTCGCAGGCCAAAGAGCTTCAGCATGGACGGCTCCTTCCTGGAATCGAAGATGCCGGGACCAAGCCGCCGTCCGATCGGACCATCAAAGATGGATGTCTCATAGTCAGTGTCTCCACAGTTGAATCGTCGTTGAGGGCTGCGTGACGCCGTCCCGAGTCGATGACCAACCCGAACCGGTCATCGTCCGTAGGTAGCCAACAGGGTCAGGAGCGTTTACAAGCCGTCGCGCCGTTTGTGGCGGCGAGCGCACCTGGCCAGGGGCATCGAATACCGTGGACAAGGGACTACGCCGATTCCGGTGGGGCAAACGAGATGGACGACACCGAAGACCGAGCCGGCGTGGCATCGCCGGAGCGCATCGATCGGGCGGTGGCCGACCTGGCCGCGGGCCGGGCTCGCGAAGCAAGCTTCGAGATCCTGTTCTTCGCCTACCACGATCGGCTCTTCGGCTTCTTCCACCGCCGCGGCCTGACCCGCGAAGAGGCCGAGGATCTGGTGCAGGAGAGCCTCCTCGCCGTGGAGCAGGCGATCAGCAGCTTCCGCGGCGAAGCGCCGTTCAGCCATTGGCTCTTCGGCCTGGCGGCCAACACCTACCGGCGCTTTCGCCGGCATGCCTCGGCCGAAAAGCGACGCGGCCAAGAGGTTCCGTTGGAGATCGTCGAGAGACCTGACTCGCGTGACCTCCATGCGTCCGAGGCTCTCAGCTCGGACGAGCCTTCGCCGCTCGACAGGACGATCGGGCTGGACGAGCGCCGCCGCTTGCAGCACGCCACCGACCAGTTGCCGCGCCAGATGAGGCGCTGCGCCGTTCTGCGCTGGATCGAAGGCTACGATACCAAGGACATTGCCAAGATCCTGGCCTTGAATCCCGCCACCGTGCGTGTCCAGCTCTTCCGTGCGCGCCGGCAGTTAGGCCAGGTTCTGCAGGAGCTGAGGCGAACCGTGGCGGACCAACCCGAGGGCAAGGCATGAGTACCAGCGCAGAGAATCAACGCGACCGGGATCATCCTCCGGTCGAGCGCCTTCTGGCCTATTCCCGCCGAGAGCTGCGAGCGAGTGAGACGGAAGCCCTGCGCGACCATTTGACCGACTGCGCCGCCTGCCGAGAGCTCTTGTTGGAAGCGGAAGGCTTCGCGCCGGGCCAGGAACCCGAGATCTCCGGCGACCAAAGACAAGCGGCCTGGGATCGACTGCAGGCACACCGAAGAACCGCGCCCTCACCAGGATCAGAGACCCCAGCCGGCGTCCGATCCCCCTCCTCCAGCATCCGCCGATCTATCGCCTGGGTGGGGATCGCTGCCGCGATCCTCCTAGCCTTCGCTGCCGGTTTCTGGTGGCCTCGTCCGTCGACTGAGATCGCCACCTCCGTCGCCGCGCTGGACCTCCTACCGCACGAATTCACTCGCGGCGTCGCGGCCGAGCGGCCACGAGTGTCGCGAGCGGTCGAGCTCTACTACGTGAACTTCCACTTGCCACCGGACTCCCAGTTCAGCGAGTTCCGATTGACTCTTGTCGGACAGGGAGGCCAGACGATCCGGACGGTCGACGGACTGACCCCCACGCCTCTCGGCACTACCGTGGTTCTGTTACCCGTCGCCGCTCTACCGACCGGTGTCATCGAGCTACGGCTGCTAGGTCTGGATTCCGGCTCGGCGCACGAGGTGGAGCGCTATGAGATCGAGGTTGTCGAAC
>JBCCGX010000825.1:0-4814 GCA_039029035.1 Acidobacteriota bacterium
CGAGCCTCAATCCAAGGGACGGCTTTTCTTCGCGACTCCAGCGCCAACCGTTCTCCGGCGGCGACCAGCCGGCGAAGAGGGCTCTTTCGGAGTCGTAGGCGAGCTTCTTGCCGAAGGGGTAGGGACGCAGCCTGCGGCGTTGATGGTCGATGAGACGGCGCTCGAACCGGGCCTCGGTGGTGAGGAATTGCGGATGGTGCCAGTCGAAGAGGTACTCGCGGTTCTGATCGATGTTGGGGCGTTCGTTCCAGTACCGCGTGTAAGGGTTGAACAGCGCCTGGCCGGAATGCATGGCGACCGCGCCGGCACCGAGAGCTAGGTAGAGGGCGATGGCGGCGCTGCGTGCGCGGGGTGACAGTGCGCCGTCGAGCTGGCGCCACAGCAGGCCGGTCAACAGGACGAAGGCTGGCAGCACTTCGGTGTAGAGGCGTGGGCCGAAGGAGTGACCACCCCACCACACCGGCCGCGTGGCGACGGCGGGAGCGTAGAGCACCAGCCAGATCAAGGCGAAGCGCACCAGGCGCTGCTGCCGGAGATCACCGATACGCCACACCACGCCGGCGGCGACAGCGACGAGGAAAGGGCAGAAGACGAACAGCCCGCGGGAGGGACTGATCAGAGTGCCGGTGAGGCCTTCGAGGAGGGGTGTTTCGGTGAACAAGCGAGTGGGGGAGTAGTAGTAGACCTGGATCGGCAGCAGCCAGCCCAGCACGTCGAGCCAGCCGAGCACGACGAAGAGAGCGATGCCGGCGAGGCCGCTGCCGGCCAGCCAACGGAGGCGCCGATCGGCCTCGCCCAGGAGATAGATCAACAGAGCCAGGATGGCGACGGCGACGGCGGGCCGGGCGACGAAGCCAGCGGCCAGCACGGCGCCGAGGTAGACGAGATTCGGCGCCGCGGCGGGCTCGCCAGCGCTACGGCGTGCCAGGTGGAGGACGGCGAGGCTGGTAAAGAGGGCGGCATAACCCGAGTTCCACAAGCCGGAGGCCACGGTGCTCATCAGCGGGCTACCGAGGACCGAGATGCCGCTGATCACCAGGCTCGGCAAGGGCGGCAGCAGGGCGCGGCAGGCGCCGTGGAGGAGCAGGAAGATCGCCCCGCAGCACAGGGCCGAGAGCAGGTTCTGCAGAGCGTACTCGGCCGCCTGGTCGAGCATGTGGACACCGAAGTGATTGGCCAGCCGGACGAAGGGCAGGGACAGCACCGCGACGCTCGGCGAGTAGTAGAAACGCTCGTCACCGCGCCGGCGCAGGCGGTAGTCGTCGTCCAGGTCGTAGGCCAGGCGCGGATCGTCGCGGTAGGGATCGAGCCGCAGGCTCTGGTGGTCGAGGATGGCCTGGCTCACCAGCAGGGCGATGGCGGGATCGGAGTCAACCATCTCCACCGGCGAGAAGTAGGCCAGGGCGACGATGGCCAGGCTGGCGAGGAGGGGGAGCCAGGCCGGGCCGCGCGAAGCCGGCACCTGGAGCTCGGAACCGGGCTCCGATCGATGGGTCGACGAGGGCATGGGTCGGCGGCATTGTACTCGCCGAACGCCATATACTCGGTCGATGATTCGACCAGCGACGACGAGAGCATGGGGCGTGGGTGTGGGGCGAGGGAGGCACGGATCGTGGTGTCGACTCTGACCGCCGACGGCCGCTTCGAGATCGAGCTGCCGCCCTACTTCGAGCCTGATCGCACCCTGCAGTATCTGGGGCGCGACGCGGCGAGCGTCAGCGAGAAGGTGGAGGGGCGCACCTTCACTTTTACCACCCGCACCCGGGGTACACCGGGGCGTGTCCGAGTCGAACTGCGGGGCGACCGTGCGGACTGTACCTTTGCTGCGGGTACTGTCGCCGCGGTTGGTCGTGGCGAGCTCGACGCCGAGGTAGTCCGCACTCGCACGACGCGTCTGCTCGGGCTGGTGATCGATCCGCGACCCTTCGAGGCCCGGGCGACGGACGATCCGGTGATCGCGCGCCTGGTCCAGGGGCGCTCCGGGCTGACGATCCCGCAGACGGCGACGGTCTTCGACGCTCTGGTGTGGGTGATCGCCGGTCAGCAGGTCAGCCTACCGGTGGCTTTTGCCCTGCGCCGCCGCCTGGCGCGTCGCGTCGGCACGCCGGTCGGAGACGGTCTCTACGCGCCGCCCGAGCCGCAGGCGATCGCCGAGCTCGAGCCGGCAGATCTGCACGCCATCAGCTACTCGCGGCGCAAGGCGGAGTACCTGCTCGACATCGCCCGCGCCATCGTCGACGGGCGCTTCGACCCCGAGGCCTTACGGACGATGCCTGCCGCTCGGATCGAGGAGCAGCTGTTGGCGATCCGTGGCCTCGGGCCCTGGTCGGTG
The DNA here is from genome assembly GCA_039029035.1 of Acidobacteriota bacterium. Taxonomy (GTDB): domain Bacteria; phylum Acidobacteriota; class Thermoanaerobaculia; order Multivoradales; family J023; genus JAAELT01. The sequence goes on from JBCCGX010000825.1 coordinate 2,333, forward strand.
AACTATCTGATGATGCGCGCTCTCGGGCTGCCCGACTGTGTGCCGGTGGGCGACGCCGCCCTGACCCGCAACCTGAAGCGCTTCTTCGCCCTCGACGAGCGCCCAGGCCCGGACGAGACCCGTCGCCTGATGGCGCCCTTCGCGCCCCACCGTAGCCTCGCAACCTTCCAATTCTGGGCCTGGCAGGAGGAGTACCAATGACGCTCTACATGCACTGCATAGAGTCGCCCATCGGCGGTCTCGGTCTGGTGGTCGACGACGGGGGACGCCTCGTCCGCATCGCCTTCTTGAGTGACGGCGACGACGATCTTGCCGTCGCCTTGGAGCGTTACTTCGACCGCGGCGACCAACTGGTAGAGGATGCGGCCAAGACCGCCCACGTCGAACAGCAGCTCGCCGAGTACTTCCGCGGCGGCCGGCGGGAGTTCGATCTCGAGCTGGCGCCACGCGGCACCGACTTCCAGCAGCAAGTGTGGCGCGACCTGTTGGAGATCCCGGCAGGGGAGACCCGCACCTACTCCGAGATCGCCCAGCGCCTCGGACGCCCCGGTGCCTCGCGCGCTGTCGGCCGCGCCAACGCCACTAACCCGATCCCCATTATCGTCCCCTGTCACCGGGTCATCGGCGCCAACGGCACCTTGACCGGCTATGCCGGCGGCCTGCCGATCAAGCAAGATCTCCTGGCGCTGGAAGGGGGCAACGGCATGCTGCCCTTCGCCGCGGCTGAGTAGCCCAGGCGATGCAAAGGACGCCTGTCGCCATCGCCCTGCTCGCAGCCCTGCAGCTGTCTTGTAGCGCGAACGAAGAGGGGCCTGACGGCGCTAGCGGTCCAGCGCCTCGCCTGATTCTGCACAACGCCGCCATCTACACCCTCGACCCCAACAAGCCTTGGGCGGAGGCCGTTGCGGTGCGGGGTGACGAGATCGTGGCCGTCGGCAGCGATGAAGACGTGCTGGCCCTGGCCGGCTCCGAGACCCAGGTCGTCGACCTCGAAGAGGTGATGCTCCTGCCCGGATTGCAGGACCCCCACCTGCATGCCCTCGAGGCCGGGTTGAATCGTGAGGTGTGTTTTCTCGAGCCCGGTCTGCCTCTCAGGGCTTACGAACGGGCGATGCGCGCTTGTGCCCGGGAGCAGGTGGGGGAGGGGTGGGTGCGCGGCGCGGGGCCGTTCGCCAACGACCTCTTGGACGAGGGAGAGCTGCCGATCGAGGCGCTCGATCGAGCCGTGCCTTCGCGCCCGGCCCTGGTCCTCGATGCGGTCGGGCATGCGGTCTGGGTCAATTCCAAGGCGCTCGAAGCGATCGGTCTCGACGAGGCCTCGGACGATCCGCCGGGCGGCATCCTCGACCGTGACCCACGGACGGGCCGACTGACCGGCCTGCTGCTCGAGGCGGCGCAGTACCTGGCACGCGACGCGGCCGAGCCGGCCACCCCCGACAACCTGGAGCGTGCCTATGTCGGTCTCTTGGATGCCCTGGAGACGATCAATCGCAACGGGATCACCAGTGTTTCCGATGCGGGGGGCTACTGGCCCCGGGGCCACCACGAGGTCTGGCAGCGAGCTGAAGCCGCCGGTACTCTGACCGTCCGCGCCAGCAATGCACTCTTTGTCTACCCGTATCGTGCGGCCGAGGAACAGATTCAGAAACTGCGATCCCTGTTCTCGAATGACGCCGACCGCCTGCTGCGCTTCAACCAGGCCAAGATCTACCTCGACGGCATTCCGAGCATCGGCTCGGCCGCGCTCCTCGAGCCGTACGCAGGCACGGTGAACGAACGCGGCCTGCTCTACTTCGAACCGGCTGCGCTGGCGAGAACCAGCCAGGCGTTACACGAGGGCGGATTTCAGCTGCATTTTCACGTCACCGGCGATCGCGCCGCGCGTCTCGGGCTCGATGTGCTCCGAACCGGAACCCGAGCGTCCGACGACCGTCGCCACCGGATGACCCACCTCTATTTCGTCCACCCGGACGACGTGCCCAGGTTTGCCGCCGAGGGCGTCATCGCGGACTTTCAGATCGGCCCCGAGAGCTCCTCGGCAGACTACGAGGAATTCATTGCCGAGCGCGTGGGTCGGCGCGCGCGGCGCGCCTTGCCGATGGCCGAGCTGCTCGACGCTGGTGCCCGTGTGGTCCTCAGCTCGGATTGGGACGCCGAGCCGCTCGCCCCTTTCGAGATGCTCCAGCGGGGACTCCAGCGCCACCGCGATCCGATCCCGGACCTCGCGACCGGCCTGCGGATGATGACCCTCGACGTGGCCTACGCCCTGGGGCAAGAGCAAACGACGGGTTCGATCGAAGTCGGCAAGAAGGCCGATCTGATCGCCATCGACCGCAACCTCTTCGAGATCCCTGCCTCTCGAATCGGTCAGACCGAGGTATTGCTGACCCTCCTGGGCGGCGAGGAAGTGTTCGCCGCCTCCGGGTGGTCACTGCGCTAAAGACTCCTTTGGGTCTTTGGGTATCTAGCCTGCTTGAAACGC
>JBCCGX010000826.1:0-4810 GCA_039029035.1 Acidobacteriota bacterium
CGAACGGCTGGCGGGGATGCTCGAAGCGCTGGGCGCAGGGACCGAGAGGCCGATCGGGGTCGAGCTCGAGCGCTCTGCCGCGATGGTGGTCGCGGTGCTCGCTGTGCTCAAGACCGGGGCGGCGTTTCTGCCCCTCGACCCAACGTATCCGCCCGAGCGCCTGGCCTTCATGCTGGCAGACGCCGAAGCGCGGATCGTCATCACCCAGCAGAGCCTGGCCGGGAGCCTCGAAGCCTATGACGGTCGGCTCGTGGTGTTCGACGGGCATGCCATCGCAGCGGAGGAGGAGGTCTCGTCAGTCGTCGCGCGGAGGGAGAGCCGAGAGCCTGAGGCCGGCAACGAACACCTGGCTTACCTGATCTACACCTCGGGCTCGACCGGACAGCCGAAGGGTGTGCCGATTCACCATCGGCCGGTCGTCAACTTCCTGGCATCGATGGCTGACCGGCCCGGCCTCGATGCCGGCGACGCCCTGCTGGCGGTGACCACCCTCGGATTCGATATCGCTGGGCTCGAGCTCTTCCTGCCGTTGACGGTCGGCGCCCGAATCGCCCTGGCAGATCGGCAGGCCGCAGCCGACGGCGAAGCTCTGGCCGCCCTGCTGACGACGACCCGCGCCACCGCCATGCAGGCAACGCCAGCGACCTGGCGGCTGCTCTTGACGGCACAGCCGAAGCTTTCGCGCTTAGCGGTGCTCTGCGGCGGTGAGGCGCTGGATCGCGATCTGGCCGATCAGCTGGTGACGCGGGCGAAATCGGTGTGGAATCTCTACGGGCCGACCGAGACCACCATATGGTCGGCAGTCGACCGAGTGCTGCCGGCGACGGGGCCGGTTCGAGTGGGGCATCCGATCGCCAACACCCAGGTCTGGCTGGTCGATCAGCTAATGCAGCCGGTACCGGTGGGAATTCCCGGCGAGCTCGCGATCGGTGGCGACGGCTTGTCGCGGGGCTATCACCGCCGACCGGGATTGACCGCCCAGTGCTTCGTTCCCGATGCGCTCGACCCGCGGGCGGACGGTGCCAGAATCTACCGCACTGGCGATTTGGCGCGTTGGCGAAGCGACGGACGGATCGAATTTCTCGGCCGGTTGGATCATCAAGTCAAGGTCCGTGGCTTTCGTATCGAGTTGGGCGAGATCGAGGCGGCGCTGGGTCGACACCCTGCGGTCCGGCAGGCGGTGGTCGGGGTCTGTGAGCTGACGGCCGCGGACCATCGCCTGGCGGCCTACGTCATTCCTCAAGAGCACGGTGATGCGCAAGAGCACGGTGACCTCAGTATCGAGACTGTGCGGGAGTTCTTGTCGCAACATCTACCCGAAGCCTTCTTGCCGTCCTTCCTCGTGCTGCTCGAGGCCCTGCCGCTGACCCCCAACGGTAAGGTCGATCGCCGAGCCTTGCCACAGCCAGAAGGCGCTCGACCGGAGCTTGCGGTGGCCTACACCGCGCCGCGCAACGAGGTCGAGGGGGTCCTGGTCGAGATCTGGCAGGAGTTGTTGCAGGTCGATGAAGTCGGGATCGAGGACAACTTCTTCGATCTCGGGGGGCACTCGCTGCTCCTGGTCGAAGCGCACGCACGGTTGCGAGAGCAGCTCGAAACGGACCTTTCCGTGATCGACTTGTTCCAGTTTCCCACCATCAAGGCCTTGGCGGCTCATCTGTCCGGCGGCGACGGGGGCGCGGCGCGACAAGCCGAGAGCGAGGCTCGGGCGCGCCATCGTCGCCAGGCATCGCGTGATGATTCTGGGATCGCCATCATTGCCCAGGCTCTGCGGTTGCCCGACGCGGCTTCACCGGAGGCCTTCTGGGCCAATCTACGCGACGGGGTCAACAGCATCCGCTTCTTCTCGCCCGAACACGCGCTGGCCGCGGGTGTGGCTCAGGAACGGATCGACGATCCGACCTACATCCTGTCCGAAGCCTCGCTCGGTGACTCTCTGAAGGCGTTCGATGCGGCCTTTTTCGGCTACAGCCCGCGCGAGGCGGAGCTCATCGATCCCCAGCAGCGGCTCTTCCTCGAAGCCTGTTGGGAGGCTCTGGAGCGCGCTGGACACGGTGGCGAGGTCCACCGTGGTCGCGTCGGTGTCTTCGGCTCGGCGGCCGTCAGCAGCTACTTGCAGGAGAACCTCCAAGGCTACGCCGAAGACTACGACGCGATGAGCGTGATGAGCGATTACTTCCTTCGCGTCACGCTGCTGAGCGGTAACACCAACGACTTTCTTTCCCAGAGGATCGCCTACCACCTGGGATTGAATGGTCCGTGTATCAACGTGCAGACCGCCTGCTCGAGCTCCGTAGTGGCGGTCCATCTGGCCTGCGAGAGCCTGCGCAATCACGAATGCGACATGGCCCTGGCCGGTGGAGTGCAGGTGCGGGTGCCGGAGAAGATCGGCTATCAGTACCTGGATGGCGGGCTGCCCTCACCGGATGGGCAATGCCGACCGTTCGATGCCCGTGCCCAGGGCACCGTGCACGGCAACGGCCTGGGCGTGGTAGTTCTGAAGCGGCTGGAGGACGCCATTGCCGACGGCGATCCGATCTGCTCCGTCATCAAGGGCTCGGCGGTCAACAACGATGGCGCCGATCGCGTCGGCTTCACGGCGCCGAGCGTCGAAGGCCAGGCCAAGGTGGTTGCCGAGGCTCTTGCCGTCGCCGGGACCCCGGCCGAGACGATCGGCTTCGTCGAGGCGCACGGCACGGCGACCGATCTGGGCGATCCGATCGAGGTCAGGGCCCTCACCCAGGCCTTTCGGGCCTACACGGAGGCCAAGGGCTTCTGTGCCCTGGGTTCGCTGAAATCGAACCTCGGCCACCTCGATACCTCAGCCGGCATCGCCAGCCTGATCAAAGCAGTGCTGGCCGTGCAACACGGGGAGGTGCCGCCCACCGTCCACTTCGAGAAGCCCAATCCCAAGCTCGACATGGAGAACGGCCCCTTCTTCGTCAACTCCACGGTCGAGCCGTGGCCGACCGGCGAAGGCTCGCAACCGCGCCGCGCGGCGGTCAATACGTTCGCCATCGGCGGTACGAACGTCAACCTGGTGCTCGAGCAGGCCCCGGCGCGTCAGCCTTCCGGTGCTTCCCGCCCCTGCCAGTTGGTGGTGCTGTCGGCCAAGACCAGCGCCGCGCTGCATGCGGCGACGACCAACCTGACGGCGTTCTTGCGACGACAGCCGGAGACTTCGTTGGCGGATCTTGCGTTCACTCTGTCGGTCGGCCGAAGGGCGTTCAAGTTTCGCCGCGCGGTGGCCTGCCGCAGCGTCGACGAGTTGGTCACCGCCTTGGAGTCGCTGGATCCGAGTCGTGTCCACAGCGAGCTGGCCGAGCAGGGAAGCCGTGGTCTGACGCTCGTCTTTCCTGGTCAGGGAGAGATCGGGAGTTTGGCCACTCTGGGCGACGATGAGCCGATCTTTCTGCAGCACTTCGAACGTTGCGCGGACCTGTTGGAGCGCCTGCGGCCGGGGCTCGATCTCACGGCCCTGGCGCGAGACGGGTCGACCAGCGAAGACTCCGCAGTGGTTCTGTTCAGTCTCGAGTACGCCCTGGCGCAACTGTGGGTGGCCTGGGGCTGTGAACCCCAGGCCGTTGCCGGGGTGGGCGTGGGCGAACTGGTTGCAGCCTGTGTGGCGGGTGTTCTCTCTCTCGAAGACGCGTTGAAGCTGCTCGTCGGAGAGTCGACAGACACGGGAGAGCCGATCGCCTGCGCCGCGCCGTCGGTAGCGATTCTGTCGGCTGCGGCCGGCGACTGGCTGTCTCCCACCGAGGCCACAGATCCTGATTTCTGGCGCAGTGTGATGGGTACCGGTGATGGACATCCGGGTAGCGAAGCGCTGTTGAACAAGCTGGTCCAAGAGCCGGAGCGCGTGCTGCTGGAAATCGGCCCGGAGGAGACTCTGGGCCCTGAGATCGAAGACCATCCGGACTTCTCGTTCGACCAGACGGTGCTGTCCAGTGTGTCGCAAGCGCAGCAACCGGTCCTGGACCAGCTGTTCGGTCAGCTCGGTCGGCTGTGGGCCAGGGGTGACGTGGCAATCGACTGGACCGTCGTCTGGGGCGACGAAGAGCGCCGGCGTCTGCTCCTACCGACTTATCCGTTCGAGCGGCGGGAGTATTGGATCGAGCGCCGCAGCGCTGCCACGGCGAAGGATGGCGACGCGGCGACACCGGAGGCGAGCCCAGGCCCGCCTGGCTGTTGTCTGGTTCTTGTCGAAGACCCTGATTCCCAGCAGCCGATCGTCGAGCGCCTCCGCCAGCAAGACCAAGAAGTCTTCATCCTTACGCCGGGAGCCGAGTTCGAAGCCGTCGATGGTGGCTGGACGCTCCGGCCCGACTCGGTCGACGACTATGAGGCGCTGCATACGGCTTTGATCGAGCTCGGGCGTCGTCCGTCTCAGGTGCTCTGTTTCTGGGATCCCGACCATACGACGCAGATCGCGGTCGATGGACTCGCCCTACTCACCGGGGATTCGCGGGCATCAGGCATCTCCGATCAGGCGGGCGACGGAGGCTCGACACCGATCGAGGCGGCGCTCGGGACTTCCCGACACGAACGGCCCGATCTGGTCGAAGAGTACGTCGCGCCGCGCAACGAGCTCGAGCGCCTGGTGGCCGAGGCCTGGTCCGAAGTTTTGGGTATCCAAGACATCGGCGTGCATGACGAGTTCTATGAGCTCGTCATGCACGCCGATGTCTTGGATACCCAGAACTTCGGACCAGGCCTCGGCCACCAGGCGCTCGAGCTCGTTGCGCGGCGCGACGTACTCTTCGACCAGATCGGGCCGCTCGTGTCGGGAAGTACCGAGTGCCGCCTC
>JBCCGX010000827.1:0-4808 GCA_039029035.1 Acidobacteriota bacterium
CCGGCACCCGAACCGGAGGCCCCAGAAACCGTCGAAGACGATCTGCCGGAGATCGAGATCGACGAGGCCGAGATCGAGCACGAGCGCAACGAGGTCATGGAGGCCTACCTGCAGCACCGTCGGCAAGATGCGCTCGATCTGTTGGGGCTTTCCGAGACTGCGCCGGTGAGTCAGATCGAGCGCAAGTACATCGAGTTCTCGCGGCGTTTCGCGCCCTGGAAGTTCGAGGCGCCGGGATTGGGCAACCTGGTGGAGAAGGCCGAGGAGTTGTTTCTGGCCGGTGGTCGAGCTTTTGGCGAGCTGACCGACTCCGAGCGTCGCAACACGCTGATTCATCGACGCCGAACCCTGCGTGAAGAAGCCAGGAAGAAGCCCGATCCCGACCGTTTTGCGATCAAGTCGCAGTTGCTCGATCCGGAAGTGCAGTTCGCCAAGGGCACCGCTCTGATGCAGGCCGGCAACTTTCATGACGCCGTGCAGCAACTGCAGTTCGCCTGCGATTGCGATCCGCAGAACTCTAACTATCGGTCGGAGCTCGCCTATTGCCGCTTTCAGCTGGCGCCAGGCCGCGAGGCCGAGCAGTCCCTCGACGAGCTCAGAGAAGCCTTACGGATCGATCCCAAGTGCGGGATGGCGGTCTACTACACCGGCATGATCCTCGGTGACGTCGGCCGCTACGACGAGGCCGAGGACCACCTTCGTCGGTCGATCCGGTTGTTGATGCCGGACCGGCGACCGATCGAAGGTTTGAAGGCGCTACAGAAGAAGCGCAAGTAGACGCGTCAGTCGCTCGACTCGAGGCTGGCCGTCATCTGGATCTCGACCAGTGCGTCGGGGCTCATCAGAGGTGAGCCGACCGTGGCCCGCGCCGGTGGTGGCGAACCGACCACTTCCCGGTAGACCTGGTTCATGATGCCGTAATGGCGAATGTCGGTGAGGAAGACCGAGCTCATGTCGACATCGGCGAAGCCCAGGCCGGCGGCGTCGAGGGTCGCCTTCAGGCGATCCAGCACCACTCGGGTCTGTGCTTCGACGCCGGGGGGATAGCCGTCCGGACCACGACCCACCATGCCGGAGAGGAACAGACGGCCACCCGCCTGGATCGCCGGCGAGAGCGGCCGGCCGCTCGGCTTGTAGCCCGCCGGCGCCACCACTTTCCGCTCGCCACCGCGCACGCCGCGGCATTGGATCTCGATCGTCAGCGCCGGATTGACCAGGCGGGCCCGCACCGTGGCCCGGGCCGGCGCTTCGATGCCTTTGAAGAAGCTGCCGTAGGCCTCGTTCATCGCGTTGTAGTCGCGAGGGTCGGCGAGGAAGATGCTGCACGCCACCAGGTCGCCATAGTCCATATCTGCCGCCTGCAGCACCGCGCCGACGTTCTGCATGATTTGTTTCGCCTGGGTCGTCACATCGCCGGTCACCAGGTTGCCGGTCGCCGGATCCATGCTCACCATGCCGGCGATGAAGAGCGTATCGCCGGCTAGCATGCCCCAGCTATAGGCGCCACCGGTCGCCGGCCAGCCCTCGGGGGAGATGCGACGTACCTCGACCCCCGGCCGGGCGGCGATCATCGCGATCTCGGTCAAGGCGCCGGGAATCGCGATATCCGCTTCTACCGTGGCGCGGGCCGGTAAGGCCTTGCCGAGAAACTCCTTGTAGACTGCGCCCATCTCCGCGAAGTGCCGCGAGTCGGCGAGGAAGACGTTGGCGTCGACCACGTGCGAGAAGTCCATCTTGGCGGCGGCCAGAATGGCCTGCAGGTTCTCCAGCGTCTTGCGGGTCTGCGCTGCGGCGTCGCCGGTCACGTTCAGCGTACCAGGCTCGTTGCCGATAGCGCCGGAGAGGAACAGTAGATCGCCGGAGATCATCCCGGGGCTGAAGGGGATGCCGACGTCGGTCCCGGGCGGCGCGACGAGCCGGCGTTCGGCAGCAGCCGGCGGGGCGACGACCCACATCGTGGACAACAGGGCGAAAACGATCGGAGTCACGCAGCGACGGAACATGGGATCTCCTATTTTTCCTGGGCTCGTCCAACGGCCCAATTCGCTGTCTCTGTTGTACTGAAGGTTGTGCTGACGAGAGCTTGCTCAGCAGTCTAACGCCCGCCGCGCAGGGCATGCAACGCGACCGGTCGAATCGGCCTTGACTCAGTCGCCGATCCAGGTGATCGCAGTGTTGGTTTTCTGTGCGCGGTGCTTCGAGTCCTCGAAATCGTCCGAGCTCTTCAGATGAGTGATCGCGTGCTGTTCGCAGCTCGGTGCCGTGCGCACGGCGCGGAAGCCGACGTCGTGGGAGCGGTAGACGTAGTTACCGCCAAGTGCGGTGGCATGCATGCGATCGGCGACCCGGCAGCTCTCTGCGCCGGTGTACCAGGAGCCGCCGCGGAAACCGAAACCGCGGGTCTCTGGCCACCCCAGATCTCTCAGTGGAGCACTACCCTGGAGCAAGGAACCGTCGCCATGGCGGCCCGAGAACGCACGGCCTTCAGCGTTGCCGACGGTGACACAGAGATCCCAAAGATTGCCGCTCAAGCCGAGAACTCCAAGGTAAGTGGCGCCGAAGCTTTCGCCGTAGAGCAGGCCGCCGAAGCCGTGGAACTTCTCTTCCAGGGTTCCGGGGATGGCGAACTCGTCGTCGCGCACCGGCCCTTTGTCGCCGTCACCGCCATCGAACTCTCCGTGGCGATTGCCGGTGTTGCAGTTGCCGACCACCACGGTCATGCTGGCTCGGGACTGGATCACCTGGGCGGGGAAGATGTTGCGCGTGCCCCAGGCATACTTCTGCGAGACCGGATCATCTTTGTGAACACAGGCTTTCTCGAACTCGAGCTCACTCATCGGGCGGAGGCCGGCCCAAGCGGCGTAGGCGGTGGCGTCGGCCCAGGAGAGATAGTTGCAGGCCCGTCGCGGCCGCAGAGCGATGCGGAACTGGTTACGGTCCATGCGGATCGTGTAGCGGTAGGCGCCGGCAGCATAGGGGAAGCGCAGCGTACGCTCGTCGCCGACGAGGGTATTGATGAAGTCAGCGTACTGGCCTTGGGTGACATGACTGCGCATCACATAAAAAGCTTGATAACCCTTGGGGAAAGCAGCCGGAATTGGTCCCGCTTGGTCGCCGTAGCGTCCCGGGTCTTTTTTCGGCGAGGCATAGTGCAGGCGTTTACCGCTGCCGCGCCGATGGTACTCCGAGGTGACGTCGATCGGGTTTTCGCTGGCCACTCGGTAGGGGCGCGGTCCGGCACTCGGCCGAGCGTCGTAGAATGCGCCGTTGCAGAGGGAGCTGCCGAGCCAGAACTCGATCTTCGGGATGTACACCATCCGTAAGGCGAAGACCTGGCAGGGGGTATCGGCAGGGTAGGCCTCTTGCAGCCGCATCAGGATGCTGCCTTCGATGGCGTCCTTCTCGAAGCCAGGGAAATCGGGTCCGAGGTGCACGAAAATGCCGGCTCCATCGTCCACTGGCACCGCAATACAGTCCTCGGGCACCTCGTAGTCGTCGGCCCTGGCCGAGACATGGGCGGTTTGCCAACGGTTGCCGATCTTGACCTTGACGAAGATCCAGGCGGCGTCCCCCGAGCAGATCCAGCGCTCTTCCAGAAGTCGCCACGGGGCGACCCAGCGAATATTGAACCGCAGACAGTCACCCCTCAGGTCATCGCCCCAAACCTCGATCTCTTCGGGTGCGTTCTGCGCCCAAGAGTATTCCCAGGGTTTCATGCCAGCCATTACGTGCCTCCTTCTATCCACAGTCCATCGGCTGCGCCCAGGCCGAGAGCCGCCCCGGAGGAGATCTATGCAGGGTGAGGGGTGTGCGCGATGCCGGTCGGCAGCCCGCGCACCGTCTGTGCCCTACAAAGCGAGAGACTTGTGAACCAGCCTAGTCTAGCCTGCGCGGGGCGACGGTTCGGCTCGCAGAGGGATTGGCGAGTCAACGGGTGCCGGCGTGACGCGCTGATCTCGCTTATTGGGTTTCGGGCAAGACCTCTAGAAGCTGCGGGTTCTTGCTCAGCACGAGCAGATCCGACCAACGGCCGCGTGGCCACGAACGACGGAAGGGGACGACGCGATAAGGCACGCCCTGGATCCGATCGAAGCGGTCGAAGCGCGGATGGAGAGTGAAGGCGCCGATCGAGTTCTCGTGCATCAGCTGCAGAATCTCGGGCAGAAAGTGCTCGAGCGACCAGTGGAAGCCGACGGCGAAGAAGGAGTAAATGAAGTCGTAGGGCCCTGGCAGGCGATCGAGGCGTGCCTCGAGGTCCGCGGCGTCGAAAATCTCGATGTTCTCGATCCGGTTGAAAGCAAGCAGGTTCTGCAGGTGATCGGGGCTGCCGCAGAACGAATCGTCGAACCGCGGGCCGGCCTTGGTGTAGTTTGTGGTCTCGCCACTGCTCTCATAGAGATGGTAGGACACATCCTGCCAACCCATCTTCTTCTTGAAGAAGATAGTCGATCGCCCCATACCGGGGCCGATGTCGAGCACCTTCTGCGGTGTCGGTCGGGCTTCCAGGACGGGCGCCAGGGCTTCGAACTCGCCCCAGCACAGCCCGTTTTGGTTGAGCTCCCAGAAGCGACGCGAGCGCTCGTCGGTCGAAAGGTGGAATTGCGGTGAGATCAGCTTGATCGCCGCCACCAGCTCAGGGCTGAGCAGCGGTGCCTGGAATACCAGGTCTTTCTGCGCCAGGTAGGGCTCAAGCTCGCCCAGGGCGTGGCCGAGATGGAGTTTCTTGCGGGCCGACGTCGCCAGTCGGTAATAGAGCCGGCTCAGCAAGCCGTCTTGGGCTGCCATGGGGCAATCCTACTCGATGGCGC
>JBCCGX010000828.1:0-4802 GCA_039029035.1 Acidobacteriota bacterium
AAAAGGATGTACAGAGATTAGCAGTACTCAACAGATTGAGCAGTTGTAGAAGAGTTATATGAGGGTTGAACGAATCCTTTTCCTAAATACTCTCATCGTGGGACTAGATTTCGTCTCTTGATCGAGAAGAAGCCGGGGCACAGGCTATTTCATAGCGCTCCAACGTGCCTATTTTGTCTCCTGTGTTGAGGTGCAGGTTGGTGAGGTTGGTGAGGGCGCCGATCTCGGGTGGGAGTTCCGTCAGCTGGTTGACGCTGAGGTCCAGGTTGGTGAGGTTGGTGAGGGCGCCGATCTCGGGTGGTAGTTCCGTCAGCTGGTTGTAGTGGAGGTCCAGGTTGGTGAGGTTGGTGAGGGCACCGATCTCGGGTGGTAGTTCCGTCAGCTGGTTGCTGTCGAGGTGCAGGGTGGTGAGGTTGGTGAGGGCGCCAATCTCCGGTGGCAGATCGTCGAGGTCGAGTCGGGACAAGTCCAGTTCGTCGACATCGTCTTCAGCCGCCGCTCGGATGCGATCGAGTACCTCTTCGATACTCATGTGCTGCCTGCGAGCGTTTGTAGTCGACTCGGTGTTAGAGGATCGCAAAAGCTCTTGGTGAGTACCTCTCCTGCCGTGACGCGAGGCTGCCCCTCATGCAATCGAACGAACCAGTCCATCCCCGAGGCGTAGGACCAGAGGTAGGAGCGGAGGAGTACGTTGTTTGCTCGATCAGCAAGCGAATCAGCGAGGGCAGCACCGTTCACGAATGGCGTCATTGAGCGGGCGTACTCGACGCACTGGGCCGGGGTGTGCCCACCGTTGATACGGATATGGAGTTCTGCGCGAACGAGCTGGCTGTAGAGGGTAAGTCGGGTGCGAGCGATTAGATCCGGCTCATCAGGCGTCACAAAGAGTGGGAACGCCTGGGCCAGACCTTCGAGGAGTGACTGCTGGGGTGCGTGGACCGAGAGGATGCGAACCCATGGCACATCGTGCTCTTGGGCCCGCTGGTAGTACGTCGCTCCTTGTAAGGCATGGCCATGGAGTTCGTGGAGGGCGAGCTGGCGGGCTCGTACCTTCGTGAACTGGGCGTTCGGGAGATTGATGCGAAGCCGTGCGTCGGCGCCGGCGCCGTCGAGCCAGTAGGACCAGTAGTCGTCGACCTCGACCTCTTCGATCCGCAGCTTCATGGGGGCGTCAGTGTCAACGAGTCTCCGAACAGTCGGCTCCAGCTCGGCGGCGTAGCGCTCGATGTGCTCGGCCGTCTCGGCAGGGGAGAGGCGGCCCTCTGCGTCCTCCAAGTCATTTATCGTGTTCGGTCCCCAGCCAATGCCGAGGTCGGCCAACGCATCGATCGCTTCGACACGACGCTGGTCGATGTACTCGGCTGGCCACGGATCCGCGCCGACTCCCTGGGTGCGGCGAAGGTAGGTGTCGAGGTCGAGTCGCTCGCCCATCAGCGCATCGAGGTAGGTCACGTCGGCGAGGACACGCTCTGCTACCCAGTCGTCGCCTTCCGCCTGGGCGTCGGCAAGCACCACGCCGAGTTCGGTGCGGGCGTGGATGCGGTCTGTGATCTCGCGTCGGGGGCCTTCGGGGAAGCAGTCGTAGTCGACGACCGGCTTGCGGCCTCGGCTGATCTCATGCTCGTCCCAGCCACGCAATATCGCTTCGGCCCGGTCTCGGAGTTCGCTCACCTATCGCCCACTTCCCATCGGAGGGTTACGTACTCGCTGGTCTCAAGGCTCTCAGCCTCCAGTCGGAGGTATAGCCCGTTCTCAGCCTGGTGCCAGTCCACTTTGTCGGAGATGAGGTGCATCTCGCCGTCGGTCGATTGCCTCGTGCCTTCGCGCCGCTGGAGGGTCCGACCCTGTTGGTGAACAGCAATCGTGAGGCGTTCGGTTGCTCGGTACACGTGATGCCGCCAGAACAGCTCGTCGACGAAGGCACCGCCGGTGATGACGCAGCCATACCGGCCGATGTCGCCTGGCTCGATCGACGGCGAGATGTTGTACGAGAACCGCATGTGGCCCGGCGTCTCGTGCTCGGGCTCGATGAATGACTGGTGGGGTGAGAACTGGACGGGCTCGACGGCGATCTCGTTGTGAGTGTGCTTGAACCAGATGCCTCGTGGAATCCGGTTGACGGCGCGCTCGGTGAGGTTGAGCACGGTGTAGGCGTAGCGGACAGTCCCGTGCCCCTCGTCATTGATCTCGATCGAGATGTCGGTGGCGAGCTCCACCAGAGAACCCTGCATCTTGGCCTTGGAACGAAGCACGGAGCCACTGACGTTGGAGTCCACTGTCCAGGCTTCGGTCGGGCTCTCGGCCAAGAGGCGACCATTGGGTTGGACTGGAGGCGCGTCGCCGTTCTCAGCGAGCAGTTCAGGTGCCGACCACCGTGGGAACATCCGCTCCAACACCCGGCAGTGCCGAGCGTGAGGGAGATCCTTCAGGTCGCCAGCGAGCCAGCGGTGGAACTGGGCTCGGCTCGGTGGCGCGCTATCGATGCCGAGCTCGTCGGCCATCCGCTCGTACTCGGTGGTGAATTGATCGTGGTTTTGCAGGTGCCGCTGCTGTAGCAGCGACTTGAGTCTTGTCGGCATTCGACCCCCTGGCGTTGCTTGATATCGAACGTAGCAGCGCCAACGAGCACAAAACGAGACTGACGAGACCGAACTGAGCGCTAGGAGCGCATTGGGCGGCGGTGAGACGAGACCGACAACTCTGGTTGGCTCAACTCATGGCCGAGACAGCCGCCCACAACCCGCCGAAGCCGGTTGCTCACTACCCACTACGCCTGTTTGAACGACTTGTTCCGCCAGTGCTGCTTGTCGGCAACGCGCTGAGCCGAAACCGGATCCTCGCCCTCTCCCAGTGCTGCTGCGATCTCGCGCCATGTGAATCGCTGGGCACGTGCCAGCTCGATCCGCTCGCGCAGATCGTTGTCGAACGTGTGGCCATCGTCGGCCCACGCGCCGGACTTCCACGCCAGGGCATCGAGGGGATCCTCGGGTGCCTCGTCGAGCAGCGCCTTATGGCGCTCGCGGGACTCCTGGCGCAGGCGCGCCCATCGCTCAACCTGCTCGTTGCTGATGTCCTGTCGCTTCGCCGGCACGCCCCACATGCTACGGCACAGCGGAATCCTGTCCGAATATCTGAAATTATTCGGATTATCTGGACTTTTCATTGGCTTGATGTCAGTGTCGGTCCACAACGCAAGTGGGCCCCAGCAGTTGCAGCTGCTGAGGCCCGGTCCAAGTTCATCCATCCCGTGTGTGCAGAAGGAGTCACTCAGGTGGTTCAGCGTAAGCGTCGTGCCGTGGCGGTCCCGCCGCGGTTCTTGATTGATCCGGAGTACCGGGCTCGCCGTTTGGCGGAGCTTGCCGCCGATGCTGAGGCGTCGGATCAGGCCCTCGCCGTTCAGGTGGCGGCCGAAGAGGAGGGGCGATCGTGATCGAGCGCCCCTCCACTGATTCGTGGCGGCTGTCGGCCGCGTGTCGGGGCATGGATCCCGAGTTGTTCTTCCCCCAACGAGGCGAACCCGTTGAGCCGGCCCTGGCTGTTTGTGCTCAGTGTCCGGTGGTGGAGCCGTGCCGTTCCTATGCCGTGGTCTTCGAGGGCCGTGGCGTGTGGGGCGGGATGAGCGAACGGTCCCGTATCGCGGTGCGCCGCGAGATGGGCCAGTCTCGTCCTGAGTTGCGAGAGGTGGTGGCCGCGTGACCCCTCCGAACGCAATGAACGTCGCGCCCTGTGACGCTGCCTTGGCCGAGACGATCGACACAGTCCTCGATTCCCAGGCCGGCCTGATCGCCGTTGTTGGCGACGAGATGACCCACGACGAGCTGGAGGCTCTGGTGCGTGAGCTGGCGGTCGAGCTACTCGACGTGTATTGGACTCTGTTCGGGGAGGGCTCGCCGTGACTCTCGTCCTGGTCGCCACCCCCGATCCCGAGTGGCGCGAACCCACGCCGGCTGAGCTGGCCCAACTGGAAGCTGAGCGCCCGCTACTCGATGCCGAGCTGGCGGTGGTGTCAGCGGAGTGCGCCTACATCGCCCGCCCCTCGATCGAGGCCCGTGCCCGTGTCCGCCGAGCCGAAGCCGCCCTCGGCCGCGTGTTCGCTGCTGCTGGTCTTGAGGTGCCGGCGTCGTTGGAGCTGGCGTTCGCCAGCCGTTCCCGTGATCCCCATTCGAACGAAGGAGATGTGGCGTGATGTCGCCTATCGAATCCCCTATGCCCGTGATTGCCCAGATCGACTCGATCCAGGCCAAGTTCACCGGTCTCGCTACCCAGGCCCTGGCGTTGCTCCTCGGAGCGGTCGTGCTCGTGGGCACGATCTGGGTGGTCTGGAACCTGTTGGTGACGATGGTGAAGAACCCGTCGGCTGGGAAGCTGGCCGCAATCGTCGGTATTGGCATGTTTGCGGTGTTCTTGGCCGGCGCCGCGCCTGGTGCGCTGGACATGGCGTATGCCTATGGGCAGTCGTTCTGGAGCGCTCCGTGACCGACACCAGCGACCTTCTCAGCGACGTGCACCTGCACACAATCCGCCGGTTCCGCACCGCATGCACCACAGCCGCACTCGGCGGCGCAACCGTCTCCATGGCCGCCAACGTGCTCGCCTCGGATGGCACCCCGGTCGGCTGGGCGGTCGGCCTGACTGCTCCGGCTGCGTTCATCCTCGCTTCCGAGATCGCAGCGTTGGCGATGGACTTGCCCTCTACTCGTGGTGCCCGGTTCATGCTCCGTGCCATCAGCGCGCTGCTGGTTCTGATTGGTGGGTCGGCGGCGGTGGTGTCGTTCGGTCACATCCGCGAGGTCGTTGCCGGT
>JBCCGX010000829.1:0-4800 GCA_039029035.1 Acidobacteriota bacterium
CGAGGCTCGTTTGGGTCTTTGGGCAGATGCCCCAAGGTCTGCGCGAGGCTCGTTTGGGTCTTTGGGCAGATGCCCCAAGGTCTGCGCGAGGCTCGTTTGGGTCTTTGGGCAGATGCCCCAAGGTCTGCGCGAGGCTCGTTTAGGTCTTTGGGCAAATGCCCCAAAACCTGCGCTGCGCTCGTCCGGGTCTCGTGACTTGGGGGAGGTGCTGCGGATCGGGCTTCCGATTGTCTACCCCTCCTCCGCATGGCGCAGCAGCGGGCGCCAGAGGCGGTCGGCCCAGGACTTGAATGCTCCGTCGGCCAGAGGATCGAGGTCGCGAAAGCACAGGGCGATGTAAGGGTCGTCGCGGTCACCGCGCCGACGCTCGCCTTGCCAGGCGCGGCGCGCGACCTCGAGGGCAGGGGTGCGGGCGCGGCTCTTGGCGTCGGCGAGTTGCAGACGCTGGCGGGCGTAGGCGTGGGAGGCGAGCTCGAAGACCGGCAGAGGCTGCTCGAGGCCCAGGCGGTACCCGTCGACCAGGCTGGCGAGGATCTGCGCGGCGTCGGGCAGCCTGCCGAAGCGAACGCCGCGGTCGTTGCCGATCACATGGGTGGTCAGCGGCAGGCCGGATGGGTGGCTGTCCTCCCAGACGTTGCGCACGACGTGCACGATCCAGGCGTGCAACTGATCCTTGGGCTTGAGGTTGGCGCAACGGAAGCGCAGCGTGCCGACGTCGGTGAGCTCTTCGATGCGACCGCGCAGCCGCCAGTCTTCGCCGCTGACTTCGGTCCACTGCGGGCCACGAGGATGATAGGACGGCAGGGTGGCGACGAAGCTCTCGATTCCGGCGTCGAGCCCGGCGAAGTGCGCTTTGCCGAGCCGTGCCAAGGGTAGCTCGCCGCGTCCGCGCAGCAGCTCGAGCTCGGCCTCGGGATCGCGCTCCGGCGTTTCGGGCGCCGCCGCAGCGAGCGCTGAGTCCTCGCCTGGCGGGGCTGGCAAACGACGCGACAGCAGCCATTGGTTGATCTGATAGCGCTGCAAGGGATCGATCACGAACGGCTCCGCATCGTCAGCTTGGCGCTCCTCGTGCACGAGAAAGAGCTGCAGGACCTTGCGGCAGTAGTGTCGGGCCGGATTGATCCACAGCTCGATCAGCTCCGGCAGCTCGATCTCGAGGTGGGCGGTTTGATCCACCTCTCCGCCGGGTGTCACTGCAGCGCCTTCGGCGGGCGACTCGTCGTCCTCGATGATGGGCAGGAAGGGTGAATCACCCGGCCTCCCACCCCGGTTGCGGCTGCCCCGGTTGCGGCTGCCCCGGTTGCGGCTGCCCCGGTTGCGGCTGCCCCGGTTGCGGCTGACCTCGCTGCGGCTGGCCTGGCCGTGGCTGGCGCGATAGTTCTCTTGCGAATAACTGAACAGGCGGCGATCCAAGCTGGCGCCGTAGTAGTCCGAGCTGAACGGGTGCAGACGATGCTCGACCACGACCTGTTGCCGGGCGGGCTCGCCGTCCTCGGTGACGAAGCCGCGGTCCAGAGCGTCGAGCAGCTCACTGATCACCACCGCCGGAGCCTTGCGGCGATTGTCACGCTGCGATCGGCCCTCATAGGTGAGGATCAGGCGTTGGCGTGCAGCGAGCAGGGTCTCGAGGAAGAGGTAGCGGTCGTCTTCGCGCACCGAGCGGTCGCCGAGGCGCGGCGCCCACGCCATGAGGTCGAAGCTGCGCCGGGTGTCGCGGCGCGGGAAGGCGCCTTCCGACAGACCGGCGATGCAGATCACCTCAAAGGGGATGGTGCGCATCGGCTTGAGGGCGCAGAAGGTGATGCGACCCTTGATGAAGCCGGAGCCGAAGCCGCGGCCGCTGCGACTGGAGCTACTGCCCAGGATACGGGTGAGATGGGCGCGCAGCACGGCCAGACTGAGCCGGACCTCGACCCCAGCTGTGGTGCGGGCCTCAGCCAGGTCGGCGAGGTCCTCGCGCAGCCATTCGAGGGCCGTTTCTTCGTCTTCGTTCTGGGCCACGAAGAGGTCGTCCAACAGGCGGCCGAGGTCGTTGGCCCAGGAGTCGGCCTCACGCGGCTGGTCGAGGTGACGCAGATGGCCGAAAAGGGTGTCGACAAACGAGGCCAGGTTGCCCAGAAGCTCGGCGTTGCCGGCCGTCGAGCCGGCTTGGGGCGCGACACCACCTACCAGCTCGGCCCGGTCGCCGGCGGCGTAACCCATCAGCAGACGGTCGAGGCCGGCGCGCCAGGTGTTGGCGTTGTCGCCAGGGAGATCGAAATCGGCGGCCCGCTGGGCACCGTCCATGGCCCAGCGGATGCCGGCGTCACGAATCCACTGCCTCAACACGGGCACATCGCCGGCCGAGATGTCGAAGGCCCGCCGGATCGCCGGTGTGTCGAGCAGATCGAGGACGGCGCGCGGCGCAACGCGGCTGGCAATCAGATCGAGCACCTGCAGAAAAGTCTCGGCCAGCGGGCTCTCCTGGGTCGCGCGACGATCGGCGATCGAATAGGGCAGCTTCGGGGACCCGTCCCAATCGACACCGAAGACGGCCTCGATGTAGGGGCTGTACTCGGCGATGTCCGGCACCATCACCAGAACATCCGCCGGTCGGAGCTCGGAGTCGAGCTCGAAGGCCTGTAGTAGCTGGTCGCGCAGCACCTCCATCTCACGGCGCGGTGAGTGGCAGGCGTGGATGCTGAGGGAGACGTCGTCGGCCGCCAGGCGCCGCTTCGGTACCTCGGCGCCACCACGATCGACCAGATGGAGGATGTCCGCCTGCAGGGTGTGCAAAAGGGCGTCGCCGCCGAGCTCGACGAACTCGAGCTCGTGCCAGGCATGGCCCTCCGGGTCGGCCTCCTGCAGCAGGTTGAAGAAGTCCCTCCCCTGACGGCCCAGCCCGGCGAGTAGGGGGTGCCCGACTTCCAAGTGCGTCTCGGCCAGGGATTTTCCCGTCCCACGTTGACGACCCCGAAGGCGACGGCGAATCGTTGCCGTTTCGCGTTCGGAGCGCAAGTCGCCCCAATAGTGATAGGTCGGGCTGGTGAAGTAGAGGCGCACCGGAACAAAACGCGCCAAGGCGGCGACGATGCGGATGAAGATCGGCGGCAGGCTGCTGACGCCGAACACGCTGAGCCTGGACGGAAGCCCAGGCGGAGCCCCTCGCCGACTTTGCAGAAACTCGAGCAGGTGCAGCAGGCGGCTGGCCAGGGGCTCCTCTTCGAGTTCCGCCGGGTGCTCGGCGGTCAGCGCCCGCCAGAGCTCCGCCTGCCAGTCGGCCTGGGGAGGCACTTCGTCCGGATGCCCGAGGTGCATGCCAGGGGTCTGCCAGGCGAGAAGCATCTCGGGGCGGAAGAGCTGGTAGTCGGCGAACAGGCCGGCCAGCCGTGCCGCCAACTGGTAGCGCTTGATGTCGTCGGCGTCTTCGGCCAGGTAAGCGCCGGGCGACGCCCGGTGATGGGCGGCGTTCTCGGGCGACGGGCCGGCTAGGTCCGGCAGGCGATCGAACAGCCGCCAGGTCAAGAGGTCGCGGTCGAAGAGCGAGGCCGGTTGCCCGCTCGGGTCGTCGCGCGTATCGGCGTTGCCATCGAGCAAGTGATCGGCCAATTGGGCGCAGAAAGGGCCGGGAAAGGGCATCGTCAGACCGGCCGCGATGCCCAGGCGATCGGCGAGCTGGAGCGAGACCCAACGCTGCATGCCCTGGCTCTGGACGACGATCACTTCACGCTCGAGCGGCGGAACAGGTTCGGCCTGCAGCGTGTCCGCGAGGTGCTCGACCAGAACGTCGAGGCGGTTGCTGGTGTGGAGGTGGAACAAGCGGAGATGGCTCGAAGTCTAGGGCGACCGTCGGGGCGGCAATTGTCTCGCTGGCCGAGGTGACAGGCGAATCGTATCGGAGGAGCTCCCCGGAGGATCTGTTAAGATCCAGCCACCTACCGATTTGAGCTCCGCCTGGGTATCAGGATTGATCGGGACCGAGTGACTTGAGGATCGGTTCCGTGTTTTCGGTGGGCGACTGACCACGATGCAAAGGATACCCTCCATTCGCGCCTCTGCGGTGTTGATGATCGTCGCCTGGCTGTCGGCGCCGGCGGCGACCCTTGCATGGCGCTCCACGGGCCACATGGTCACCGCCCAGATTGCCTATGACGAGCTCGAGGCAACAGCTCGCCGCGAGGTGGATCGGCTGGTCGCGGTGTTCTCCGAGCACTCACCGTACGACGATGCGGTCACCGCTTCCTTGTGGGCCGACCATCTCAAGCAGGTCGGTGTGGAGGCATTCGATCGCTGGCACTACATCAACCTGCCTTTGTCCAGCGGGTTTCGCGGCCCAGTGCCCGAGTCGGCGGCGGACAACGTGGTGTGGGCAATCGAGCAGGCGAGTGCTGCCCTACGCGGTCCGGCGGACGACTTGGCCAAGGCTTGGATGCTGCACTTCCTGCTCCACCTGGTCGGCGATATCCATCAGCCGTTGCATTGCGTCAGCCGCTACTCGCGCCAGCACCCGGAGGGGGATCGCGGCGGTAATGACTTTTTGCTGTCCGGCAAGCACCCACAGCTGCACGCTTTTTGGGACTTCGGTGCCGATCTCTTTCCCGACCTCGACGGCAAAGATTGGGCGACCCAAGGTCGGGCTTTGACCGATTCGATCACGGGTGCCGTCCCGAAGCGCGCCGTACCGCGCTGGCAGCGCAGCGCTCCCAAGGTGTGGGCCGAGGAGGGCCAGCGCTTGGCGAAAGAGGTCGTCTATGCGGGGATCGAGGAGGGCACCGAGCCGAGCGCCGAGTACAAGGCCAGGGCCCAGCAGACGATCCAGCG
>JBCCGX010000830.1:0-4783 GCA_039029035.1 Acidobacteriota bacterium
CGTGGCACATCCCAACGTCGGACCGTTCCTTGGCCGCCAGCTCATCCAGCGACTGGTGACGTCCAATCCGAGCCCGGACTACATCAGCCGCGTGTCGGCTGCTTTCGACGACAACGGCTCGGGCGTGCGCGGCGACCTGGGAGCGGTCTTCCGCGCCATCCTGCTCGACCCGGAGGCGCGCGATACGAGCCGGATCGACGATCCCACCTTCGGCAAGGTACGCGAGCCGATCGTGCGCTGGGTGCAACTGGGTCGTGCCTTCCACGCCACCAGCGACTCCGGCCAGTTTCGGCACTTCGGTGGCGGCGCGATCGAAGGCGAAGCAGATCACGGCGAGCTGGTGCCTTTTGGGCAATACCCATACTTCGCGCCCAGTGTCTTCAACTTCTTCCTGCCGACCTACCAGCCCAACGGCCCGGCCGGGAACGCCGGCCTGGTGGCGCCGGAAATGGAGATCGTCCACAGCTACACCGCCATCGCCACGACCAACCTGTTCAACCGGGCGATCGTCGAGGAGTTCTACATCACCGACACCGAGGAGGCGGACGTCTGGCTCGATCTCCAAGGTGAGGTCGATCTGGCGGAGAGCGACCCCGTCGCCTTGATCGACCGGCTCGATCTGCTCCTGACCTACGGCACTCTGTCCGCCGCCACCCGGCAGATCGTTCTCGACGCCATCCTGCCGCTGGACGACGCCTTACAGCAGGTGTTCCTGGCGCTCTACCTGGTGACGATCTCGCCCGAATACGCCGTCCAGCGCTGAGCCTGACCCCACGGAATCAACTAACGAATCCCCAGACGAGGAGACCTGCCATGCCGAACCCCCGCCCCTCCCGCCGCCGATTCCTGGGCCAGGCGAGCTGCAGCGCCGTCGGCGCCGCGTCCCTGTTCTCGACCCTGATCAACCTGCGCTGTGCCAACGCCATCGCCGCGCCGAAAGTCATCACCCCGCGTGACCCTTTGCCCGGTGACGATTACAAGGCCCTGGTGTGCCTCTTCCTCGCTGGCGGCAACGACTCGTTCAACATGCTGGTGCCGCGCGGCCCGGTAGAGCACGCCGAGTACGCCGCGATCCGGGGCGATCTCGCCCTACCCGCTGCCAGCCTCCTACCGATCAACCCGGCCACATCCGATGGGCGCGAGTACGGCGTCCACCCCGGCATGCCCGAGATACAGCAGCTCTTCGGCAGCGGTGATCTGGCCTTCGTCGCAAATGTCGGCTCGTTGGTGGAGCCCACCACCCTGGCTGGCATCAACGGCGGCAGCGCCCGGCTGCCCCTCGGGCTCTACTCCCACAGCGATCAGATCATGCACTGGCAGACCAGCATCCCCGATCAGCGCACGGGCAAAGGCTGGTCCGGCCGCACGGCGGATCTCTTGCGCGAGTCGAACTCCAACGAGACGGTGTCGATGAACATCTCCCTCTCCGGCATCAACGTTTTCCAATCGGGCTCGCAGGTGGTGCCTTATGCCATCCAGCCGAGCGGCAACGGCAGCGTCGGCATCACCGGCTATGGCGGCGCGGAGCTGTTCGATCAGCTGCGCACCACGGCGATCAACAGCCTGGTCGACCAGGAGTACCAGAACCTCTTCATGCAGACTTTCGCCCAGACCAACCGCAGCGCTATCGACGCCCACCTTCAGTTCTCCAGCGCCGTCGCCGCGGTGCCGCCGCTCACTACCACCTTCTCGAGCAACCAGGTGTCGCAGAGCTTCCAAATGGTGGCGCGCACCATCGCCGCCCGCGAGACCTTGGGCATGCGTCGCCAGACTTTCTTCATCCTCTTCGGCGGTTGGGATCATCACGACGAAGTGTTGAACGCACAAGCCGCGATGCTGCCGGTGGTGAGTAAGGGACTGGGCGAGTTCCACTCCGCCCTGACCGAGCTCGGTGTACTGCAGGATGTGATCACCTTCACCGCGTCCGATTTCGCACGCACCCTGACCTCCAACGGCCAGGGCTCGGATCACGCCTGGGGCGGCAACCACGTGGTGATGGGCGGGCCCGTGGTGGGCGGCGACATCTATGGCACCTACCCGCAGCTCTTCGCCGGCAACGATCTCGACACCGGCCGTGGTCGGCTGATCCCCACCACCTCCTGCGACGAGTACTTCGCCGAGCTCGCCAGCTGGCTGGGGGTGGCGGACGGCGACCTGACCACCGTGCTGCCCAACCTGGAGCGTTTCTACACCCTCGGCTCCGGCGCTCCGGTGGGCTTCCTCGGCGGTGCGCAGAACAGCCCGATTTTCTCCGATGGCTTCGAGTCGGGGGATCTGTCGGCCTGGGCTTAGGAATGTCCACGGTATGCCCATGGGTTGAAACCCGTGGCTGTTTTCGTCCGTCCCTGCGGGACGAAGAGATTCGGCTCCACACCACGGGCTCACGCCCGTGGCCGCTCACACCGGGACAGTCAGATACAGCAGGATCACACAGAGGATGTGGTACGGCACCAGCACCGCGGCGCCGTCGTAGTCTTTGGCCATCCGCTGGCCGAAGAAGAGGGCGAGGAGGGTGGCGCCGGTGACGGCCGCGGCCCAAAAGAGGAAGGTCGAGTCGCCGGTGGTGAGCCAGGTGACGATTCCGCCGAGGGTGAGCAGCGCGGCGCCGAGCTCGAGCAGGGTGAGGAGGGTGAGCAGGAGCGGCACCTGGGCACCGAGGGGCGACCCTTTGAAGTGGCCGCTCAGGAAGTCCAGATTACCCTGCCGATCGCGAACCTTGTCGAACCCGGATTGGGCGAAAACGATGATCAGCATGGCGGCACTGAGCAGGGCGGGCAGGGCGCGGGCGAGCTCTTCGAGCGACATCATGAGGCGGCAAATCTCCGGTGACGTTGCAGGGAATCGGAACGGTACGCGCCCGATCCTGTCACTTCTCCAGGAATTCGAGCAGTGCTGGGATCACCTTTTCGTGCGCGTCTTCCTGGATGTAATGCCCGGCGTCTTGGATGCGCAGAACATCGGCGCCCGGAAAATCCTGCAGCCACAGCTGGTCGAGAACCTGCGGGCGGAAGGCGATGTCTTGCATCGGCCAGGCGATGAAGACCGGCTTGTCGGCGCAGGCGGGAACGAGCTGGGCGTGGACTTCGTCGAGAAAGTCGCTCACCGGACCCTCCGGGCCGGCGGGGATCTCGCGCGGGAAGACCAGGATCGGGGTGCGTGACGACCAACTGGGGTGGGGCGCCAGGTAGGCCGCTTTCTCGTTCGGACCGAGGCGCCCGGGGTGCACCAGCCCGGCCTCGAAGAGGAACTTCTTGACGAAGGCGTGCAGCCCTTTGACCATCACTTCGCCGACGCCGGGGGTGCGGAACAGACGCAGGGGTAAGGGCAGCTCGACCTTGAACGGCGGCCGGTGGGCGAAGGTGTTGAGCACCGCCAGGCTGCGCAGGCGCTCGGGGTGCCGGGCGGCCCAGGTGAGGCCGATCGGGCCGCCCCAATCCTGCACCAGGATCGTCGCGTCGTGCAGATCGAGGGATTCGAGCAGCGCCTCGCAGCGGTCGCCGTGGCGCGGAATGCGGTAGAGCTCTGGCTCGTCGGGCTTGGCTGAACGGCCGAAGCCGAGGTGGTCGAGCACGATGGCGCGATACCCCGCCGCGGTGACCGCTGCGACGAAGCGGCGATAGAGGTAGCCCCAGGTCGGGTTGCCGTGCACCATGACGACGGGGCGGCCGTCGCGCGGCCCTTCGTCGATGTAGTGCATGCGGCCGTCGGCGCTGTCGAACCAGCGCGGCGCGTAGGGCCAGGTGCCGCCAAACGTCCAGTCTTGATCGTCCGATCCGAGCTCGGTCATCTTGGGCTCCTTGAGTGTAGGTGGGGCAGAGCCCATCCTCGCATCTCTGCAGGCCCTGATGAAAGAATCAGTCTGCAAGCCGTAGCCCTACGGCCTGGTCTCGGCTTCCAACCGCGCCAGGCGCCGAGCCAGGGCCCGGTTCGAGGCTTCGAGCTGATCGACCGTCTCTTCGAAGGCGGCGGAGTCTTCGCGGAGCTGCCTGTTCTCGGCTTGTAGCTCGCGCAGCACCGCGCGCTGCCCGGCGACCTGCACGAGGAGCCAGACGATCAAGGCGATCACCAGCCCGCCGACGCCAAGGAGGAAGTGTTGCCGGCTACGCCCCACCTCTGGCTCCTCTGAGGGCGCCTTCGGGCGGGGCGCGGGTGGGGCCTGGTGGCTGGCGAGGGCGAGGGTGGTCTCGGCTTTGGTTTGCAGGCGCGACGAGGTGCCGAAGAGGGACGCCAGGTGTCGGGTGGTCTCTTCGTCGAGCGTGCCGTCGACATAATCGTCGACCAGCTGACTCTCGACTTCGGTGAGGCGGTGGAAGAGCTCATCGTCTTCGAGCACGGCCCGTTCGAAGGCCTGTCGCTCGTCTTCCGCCGCGATGCCGGTGAGGTGGCGGAGGAAACGCTCCGTGGTGTCGTTGGGCGTGCGGGGCCTATGCTCGCTCATTCGCCACCTCCTGCGGGTTGCCGCATCTCGCCTTCGATCCAGCGCTCCAGCTTGGTGCGGATGCGGTAGACCTTGATCCGCAGGTTGCCTGCGGCGATGCCGAGGTCCTGTGCCAGCTCGCGGCGACCGCGGATGCGATCGGGACCGTAGTAGCGCAAGATCAGGTCGCGTTCCGTCGTTTTGAGCTGACTGAGGCCGCGCTCGAGGCAATCGAGCCGCAAGTCGGTGGTCTCGTGGCGACCCGGCACCCAGGGGGCACGACCGGCGTCGGCCGGCTTGGGCTGGCTGCGGCGGACCTCCCGCAGGTGCTCCAGGAAGACCTTGTGGGCGACGCCGGAGGAGTAG
>JBCCGX010000831.1:0-4782 GCA_039029035.1 Acidobacteriota bacterium
CCGAGCAGCGAAGAGCGCCGTCGTCAGGAGTCGATCCGGGCCAAGCTGGCGCAAGCCAAGGCGCTGGAAGCGGCGGCCGACTATCCTCAAGCCGCAAACCTTGCACAACAGGCGCTGGAGGAAGCCGAAGCCCTCGAGGCGCTCCCACTGATCGGCGAGGCCAGGTATCGGCTCGCCTCCGGCCTGGGGCGCCAGGGCCAGTTCGCCGAGTTGCGGCGGAACTCGCTGCAGGCCGCCCGCATCGCCATGGCGGCACGCGACGACGATCTGCTCGCCCGCGCGTTGACCCGCATGATCATTGCCAGCTGGGTGCGGGCCGACACCGAGGACGCCCTGGAGTGGTCGCAACTGGCGGCGGCGGCGATCGAGCGCCTGGGAGGCCGCAACGACCTGGAGGCGATCCGACGGCAGTTCCTGTGCATGCTGGGCTACCAAAGCCGGCAGTACGAAACCGCGGCGGATCACTGTCGCGCCGCTCTCGAGATCGACCCCGGCATGCCGCCGCAGCGCCGAGCCCTTGTCCTCAACAACCTCGGCAACGCCCAATCGGGTCTTGGTCACCTGGATGCGGCGCTTGCGACCTACCGCGAGTCGATGGCACTGGACGAGCAGCTCTATGGCCGCGAGCATCCCGCCTACGCCACCACCCTCGGCAACATCGGGAATATTCTGGGGAAGCGTTGCGAGCTGATCGAGGCTCAGGCGCACCATGAGCAAGCCCTGGCGATCAAAGAGCGCACCGAGGGCCCGGACAATCCCAACATCGTGGTGCAGCTGCTCAACGTCGGCCTGCTCCTGGCGGATCGCGGCCTTTACCCGGAGGGCGTGCCCTATCTGGAGAGAGCGCTGCGGTTCGAGCCGGACGATCCGCATCTGCTGGCCGATATCCAATTCCATCTCGCCCGCGCCCTGTGGGGCTCGGGCGGCGATCGGCAGCGCGCGCTCCGCCTGGCGGGCACTGCGCTCGAGGCCTTCGAGTCCCTCGGCGAGGTCTATGCCCGGGAGACGGCCGAAGCGACGGACTGGCTAGCGGAGCGGCGGGGCTCATGACACGGCGGGTCGAGCGCGGCTTCGCCCTGCGGGGCCAACTGGCCGACGAGGAGATCTTCCTGCCCTTGCGCGAGGGTGGCAACCCCGTCGGCTCAGATCCATCATGCCACCTCTGTCTGCCGCAGGCTGGGGTGTCGAAACGCCACGCCCGGCTGGTGGTCGAGGACGGTCGGGTTCAGGTCGAGGATCTGGCGAGCAAGAACGGCACGTTCGTCAACGATCAGCAGATCGACGCCCGGGCTATCGAACCAGGGGATCGGGTCACGTTTGGCGCCGTGTCGCTATTCCTCGAGACGATCGCTCCCGAAGAGGCCCGCTTAGCCATCGACCTGGGGCAACCCACGACCGCCCAGAGCACGAACGCCGAGACTTCGACCTACTTCGCATCTAGCAGCGCCAGTGCCCGGCGCGACCTGGAAATCCTCGACGCGTTCGTGCGACGGCTGCAGCCGGACGACTCAGCAAGCCTCGCTCCGGCCCTGGCGGATCTTTGCCGCGAGCTGGCCCTCGCGGGCCTCTGCCTGTTTCAGATCTCGAGCTCTCGAGAGCCGCTGCTTCTCGCCTCCGCCGGCCGGCTCGACGCCCTGGATCTCTCGGCTTTAGGCCAAGCTCTGCTCGACCAGGGCACGTTGCAGGGGCGGGTCGCGCCTCAGCCCTCTGACCCCTCGGAGCAGGCGCCATCGTCCGTCTTCCTGCGGGTCACGGAGACTCGCGAGCTCGGCCTGGCCGCCTGGAGTGAATCGGCGCCGCAGCTCCAGGCTCAGATCCTCCTGGGTATCGTGCTGACTCTGGTCGAGCGTTCGTACAGTCGACGACCGAGCGCGCGACGATCCGGTGCGAGCCGTGCGAGGGTCCGCCAGGGGCGTTCGCTCCTGGCCGAGCTCGTCTGGCCCGAAGGGTACGTGCCAGGCACCTCGCCCACAATGGAGAATCTGTATCGTCAGTTGCAGCCGATGGTGCGCTCCGATCTGCCGGTGCTGGTGCTCGGTGAGACCGGAACGGGCAAAGAGAGCATCGTCCAGATCCTGCACGCCTCGTCCGAGCGGCGCGCCGGTCCTCTGGTGCCGGTCAACTGTGCCGCCATCCCGACGGACCTGCTGGAGGCCGAGCTCTTCGGCATCGGCGGGGGCGTAGCCACCGGCGTCACCGGGCGACGCGGCAAGTTCCAAGAGGCGGACGGCGGCACTCTCTTCCTCGATGAGATCGGCGACATGCCGCTCGAGCTGCAGGCCAAGTTGTTGCGGGCCCTGCAGCAGGGACAGATCCGACCTCTGGGTAAAGAGCCGGTAGCAGTCGACGTCCGCATCGTGTCGGCGACCAACTCCGATCTCGAGACGCGAATGCAGGGCGGCCAGTTCCGCCGCGATCTCTTCTACCGGTTGGCCGGGCTGGTCCTGCGCCTGCCGACCCTCGACCAACGACAGGAAGATATTCCCACCCTCGTCGACTTCTTCCTGCGCCGCGAGTGCGCCACCGCCGGCAAATCCATTCGTGGGCTGACCGTCGGCGCCATGCAGCAGCTGACGCGGCGACCGTGGCCGGGCAACGTACGCGAGTTGGAGCACCAGGTGCGCCGGCTGGTCTACCTGTGCCCGGACCACCGAGTCATCGACTCCAACATGGTGTCGGCAACAGCTCACGCCATCGGCGGGGATGCCTCCGGTGAGTCGGAGGCATCCACCGAGATGCCGGGCCTGGATCTGCAGAGCGTCGAGCGGATCGATCTGGCACAAATCGAGAATGCGGCCATCCGCGAAGCCTTGCGGCGCAGCGATGGCCAGGTAACCCGCGCCGCCACCCACCTCGGGATCACCCGCCAGGCGCTGCGGCGGCGGATGGCGCGCTACGGTATCTCCTGAACACCCCACGCGGCCGATTTCGGCCGCGCGAACGGCCGAAATTGGCCGCATTCCGGCTCACGGCCGTGGCCGCACACGGACCAGAGGCCGAAAAACCGTGGCTCGCACGCTTCCGCTGGCATGGTACGGAGCTTGCTCTATGCCCCCGCAAAGCGGAATGCCACGGGCAGCTTGCCAGGCTCTCCGCCCATGTCGAACGGGTCGCGGCCAGCCACGACCCGATGTGAACTTCGGATGCGCGAACCACAAGAGGAGACTGTGATGCAAATGACTCGAAAAATGAAAGCGGCTTCTGGACTGACGGTGTTGACGGCGATTCTGGCCCTGGTGTCCGTCATGTCCATGCCGTCTGAGGCTGAAGGATCCGCCTGCTATCCCTACACCCTCAATCGCCCGGTCTGGGCTTCAGGGTCGACCTGCGCCCAAGCGGAGGCCAATCTACAATCGGCGGGGGTTGCCGAGGCGCAGCGCATCTGCGGCATGCTGATGAGCACCGTCTGCGGCAGTGTGACGGTCCAAGCGACCAACTCCTGTTACTTCCAGGGCGGCATGTACAAGATCGACGGCCAAGCCACGTTTCAGTGTCACCCGTGAGGCCTGGCGGAGCTCGAGCAGTGCCAACGGCGTGACGCCCGCCGGTGCTACGATACGCCTGGCTACCCTGACTCGGGCCGCTCCGTCGGCATTTCTTGGGGCCACCTGGAAGCCGCTCGGCTTCCCGGTGGCCTTGCTGCGTTCTGCCGCCCGGCAGGGCCGCCGCAGAGAGCGACGGTGACCGCGCAGCGGTGCCCACCGACCTTGGAGAACCTATGCAGAAGGCCGCGCTTCGTCTCGCCTGGACTTGTTCGCTCTGCCTGTCAGCTGCTTCGTTCGCCAACCCCGTCAAGGCCCAGCCCAACGACGCCCCTCCCCGATTGACCCTCCAGTCGAAGATTCTGGGAGAGGAGCGCAGTCTCCTGGTCTCGACACCGGAGCGCTACACAACCAGCAACGACCGCTACCCTGTCTTCTACCTCACGGACGGCAAGGCCCATTTCGAGCACACCGCCGCCACCGTCCAGTTCCTGGCGGACGCCGGGCGGATCCCACAGATGCTCGTTGTCGGCATTCCCAACACCGATCGCAATCGCGACCTGACCCCTTCACGGGCTGGCATAGCCCGACGCGACGGCTCGCAGTCGAAATACCCCACCTCAGGCGGAGCGGACGACTTTCTAGAGTTCTTCTCCACCGAGCTCATCCCCTTCATCGATTCGACCTACAGAACCCAGCCCTACCGGATCCTTGCCGGACACTCCTTCGGTGGCCTCCTGGTCGTCCATACCCTCGCCACCCGACCCGAGCTGTTCGACGCCTACATCGCTGCCAGCCCGGCTCTACCCTGGGACGACCATCTGGTGGTGCGCGCGATGGAGTCGAGGCTCGGGCAAGACAAAGACCTCGACACGACCTTCGTCCTGACCGTGGGCGACGAGCCCCGCCTGCAGGCCTCCTACGAGCGCTTCGTCGCCGTCCTCGAGTCGGCGAAGCGCCCGGCGTTCCGATGGAGGACCCGCCAGTTCCCGGACGAGAATCATCGATCGGTGTTGCTGCTGTCGCACTACTTCGGGCTACGAGAGATCTTCGCCGGCTGGCTGCTGCCGCGAGACGAGAGCACCGGCGCCGTCGCCGGTGGCTTCGAGGCCCTACGCACGCATTACGCCGGACTCACCGAGCGCTATGGCTATCCGGTTCCGGCACCCGAGAGACTGATCAGCCGACTCGGTTACCAAGCTCTATCCAGTGGGGACGTTACCGGTGCGGTAGCAGTCTTTCGTTACAGCCTGGCGCAGCATCCCGAATCAGCTCGATCCCACGCCAGCCTCGGCGAAGC
>JBCCGX010000832.1:0-4782 GCA_039029035.1 Acidobacteriota bacterium
TCGGGGTCGATGGCGGCTACAGCCAGGATGACGTGGTCGAGGTGGCCCGGGCCTTCACCGGCTGGACCACCTACCCGCCCGGCCCGGAGCGTCGCCAGATCGAGCGCCGGATCGAGCGCGCCCGGCGTATCCCCGGTGCCGGCTTCGTCTTCGAAGAGGATTTCCTCTTCCGCGCCGACGCCCATGACGCCGGCAAGAAGACCATCCTGGGCAAGACCTACCCCGCCGGCCGCGGGATCGAAGACGGTCTGGACGTGCTCGACCAACTCGCCGGCCATCCCTCGACGGCGCGGCACCTGGCCTCTAAGTTGGCCATCCGCTTCGTCGCCGACGAGCCACCGACGACCCTGGTCGATCGCCTGGCAGCGACCTTTCAGAGCTCCGATGGCGATACCGGTGCGGTCCTGCGCGTGCTGGCGCAGTCGCCCGAGTTCTGGAGCCTGGAGGCCCGCGGCGCCAAAATCAAGTCACCCTTCGAGCTCGCCGTCTCAGGCCTGCGCATCCTGAATGCCGAGATCGAGGATCCGCGACCGATCCTGGAGTGGGTGTGGCGCATGGGCCAGCCGTTGTACTCCTACCAGGCGCCGACCGGCTACCCGGACCGCGCGACGGCCTGGGTCAACACCGGCTCGCTGTTGAACCGCATGAACTTCGGCCTGCAGCTCGCCACCGGCCGGATCGCCGGCCTCGACTTTGACCTCGCCGCCCTGAACGAAAACCGCGAGCCCGAATCCCTGGCCAGCGCCCTCGAAGCCTACGTCCCCATCCTGATGCCGGAGCGCGACCCCACCGAGACCCTGCGTCGCCTCGAGCCGGTGGTCCACGACCCCGAGCTGGCGAAGAAGATCGAGGACGCCTCACCCGTGGCCAAGGTCTCGGATCCGCTCTTCGACGAGTGGTCCCTCGGCCCCTTCGGCAGCTCGCCTGGGCGCGACAGCGAGCGCCGCAGGCGATGGGGCCGCGAGCGCCCGTCCGCGCCCACCGTCGTCGACTCCAGCCCGCTCGCCCATGTCGTGGGCGTGATCTTCGGCTCGCCGGAATTCCAACGTCGATAGACCAGCCTTCAGATCCGGAGACCGCAGAAAGATCAGGAGATTACAGCATGATCGATCGCAGAGCCTTTCTCAAAGCCGGGGGCATCGCCCTCTTCTCCGCCGGCGTCGGGCCGACCTTCCTCGAGCGGGCTGCCCACGCGGCGACCGAGCCCGGCGCCTTCCAGCGGCGCAAGATCCTCGTGACCATCTTCCAGCGTGGCGCCATGGACGCCCTCGCCGCCGTACCGCCGACCGACGACTCCGCCCTGCGCCGCCTGCGGCCACGGCTGTTCATGAGCGCCGCGCGCTCGGCGGGCGAAGATGCGATGCGCGATCTCGGCGTCGGCTACAGTCTGCACCCTGCCTTCGGCGAGCTGCTGCCGATGTGGCGCGACGGCCAGCTGGCGGTGGTGCACGCGGTGGGCTCGCCCGATCCCACCCGCTCCCACTTCGACGCCCAGGACTACATGGAGACCGGCACCCCGGGTCGCAAGGGCACCCCCGACGGCTGGCTCAACCGCGTCGTGGGTGAGCTCGGCCACGACGCCACACCCTTCCGCGCCGTCTCCATGACGCCGGCCTTGCCGCGCGCCCTCTACGGCGACCATCCCGCCCTGGCGGTGACTGATCTGCGCAGCTTCAAGGTCGACCTGCCGGGCGCCCAAGCTGCCTCCCAGGCCGCCGGCCAGGGCTTCGAAGCGCTGTACGAAGAGACCTCCCAGGATCTCCTGCGCTCCACCGCCCACGAGACCTTCGAAGCGGTCGACATGTTGGACAAGCTCGATGTGTCGCGCTACCGGCCGTCGCGCGGCGTACGCTACCCGCGCTCACCCCTCGGCAACAGCCTGCAGCAGATCGCCTTCCTGGTCAAATCCGACGTCGGCCTCGAGGTCGCCTTCGCCGAATCCGGCGGCTGGGATACCCACGTGCAGCAAGGCACCCGCAACGGCTCCTTCGCCCGCCGCGCCGACGACCTGGCACGCTCGATCAGCGCCTTCTGGCAAGATCTCGGAACCCATCGCGACGACGTCGTGGTGATGACCATGACCGAGTTCGGCCGCACCGCTGCCGAGAACGGCTCCGCCGGCACCGACCACGGCCACGGCTCCTGTCTCTTCCTGCTCGGCAACGCGGTCGACGGCGGCAAGGTCCACGGCAAATTCCCCGGCCTCTCCCGCGGTGCCCTCTACGAAGGCCGCGACCTGCCCGTGACCACCGACTTCCGCTCGGTGTTCTCCGAGGTCGCCGGTAAGCATCTAAGGCTGCCTTCCGGTGCCGAGCTGTTCCCCGGTTGGAGCGGCGGGCGGATTCCATTGATCCGGCCGGCCTGACGGCTTCCACGGACTGAAGTCCGTGGCGTGGCGTTCGCCCCTGCGGGACGAGGCAGACCGCATGGCGGGGCAAACCTCTCCCCACACAAGTTGACGAGCCGGAGCCGCCTGAAGGGTGGGGCTTGCCCCACCTTTCGACTTCTCCCTAGAAAAAGTGAAATAGAAACCGCGCCGCGCGCACCTTGTCCTTGTGTAGCGCAGCATCCCGGCCGACCTCCGGGAAATGGTCTAGCGGCCCACACCCTGGACCGGAAAGTAAAGGTTTATTTCACCTCAAGGAGACGACATGCACGTGCAATGGAACCGCCTCGCAGGAACGAGCCTCGGCTGGCTCTTGATCAGTTTCTTCTTTCTGTCCGCGATCGCTCACGCTTCGGCGCCCGGCGCCTCACAGGCACGGATCGAGGCGGCTTATGGCAAGCTACCGATCTATTTCGAGGCAAACCACGGACAAGCGGAATCTCCGGTCGAGTTCCTCGCTCGCGGCCTGGGCTACAGCCTGCTGCTGAGCCCCGAAGAGGCCGTGCTCTCGAACGCCGGCGGCGATCGTCCGGCGACCCTGAGGATGCGACTCGCCGGTGGCCAACCCGCATCATCGATGGTGGGCGAGCAGCGTCTGCCGAGCACCAGCCATTACTTCATCGGCAGCGACTCGCGGCGTTGGCAGTCCGAGGTTCCCCACTTCGGTCGCATCCGAGCCACAGACGTCTACCCCGGTATCGACCTGGTCTACTACGGTACCCAGGGCTTGTTGGAATACGACTTCATCGTTGCGCCCCAGGTGGATCCGGGCCGCATCACGCTCGATATGGAGGGCGTCGACCGGCTGACGATCGAAGACGATGGCAGCCTGACCATGCACACCGACGCTGGGCCCCTGCGGCAACGCCCGCCGGTGCTCTACCAGGTCGGTCCCGGTCCGGACGCGATCCGGCAGCCGGTGGCGGGCCGCTACGTCCTGCGGGGTCCCCACCAGGTCGGTTTTCAGATCGCCGCCTACGATGCCGATCGGCCGCTGGTGATCGATCCCATTCTCGAGTACTCGACCTACCTCGGCGACAGCGAATCGGCCTACGGCATCACCATCGACGCGACGGGCAACGCCTACATCGTCGGGCAGACTCGATCGGCAAATTTCCCCGACACCGTCGGACCCGGTTTCGGCGGCGGTCGCGACGTCTTCGTCGCCAAGCTCAACGCCAGCGGCACCGGCCTGATCTACGCAACCTACCTGGGCGGCGCCTCCTCCGAGTTCGGCCGCGGTATCAGTCTCGACTCAGCGGGCAACGCCTATGTCGTCGGCGAGACCTCATCGATCGACTTCCCCACCACCGCCGGCGCCTTCCAAACCACCAAGGCCGGCGTCTCGGGCAGCACCGATGCCTTCGTCACCAAGCTCGGCAACCTCGGGACGGTGGTCTACTCCACCTACCTGGGGGGTACCAAGGGCGAGTTCAGCGGTGGGGTCGCCGTCGACAGCACGGGCCAGGCCGTGGTCACGGGGCAGACGCAGTCGACTGACTTTCCCACCACTGCCCTATCCGTCCAACCCGCTTCCGGTGGAGGGCATGACGCCTTCGTCACCAAGCTCAACGCTGCCGGCTCGGGCCTCGTCTACTCTTCCTACCTGGGGGGCAGCCATACCGAAAAAGGCTCGGCCATCACGCTGGATGACTTGGGCCATGTCTACCTCACCGGGATGACGCAATCAGGGGATTTCCCCGTCACTCCCGGCGCCGTCCAAACCACCAAGAACGGCCACAACGACGCCTTCGTCGCGCAGCTCGACGCGTCCGGCAGCAGCCTGGTCTACGCTACCCTTCTCGGCGGCGGGGGCCTCGATATCGCCTATGGCATCGCCGTCGACGATGCCTGGAACGTCTACGTCACGGGGTACACCAACTCGATCGACTTCCCCGTCACCGCCGGGGTCGTCCAACCCGCACGGGGCGGCGTCTACGACGCCTTCGCCGCCCGGCTCAACGCCGCCGGCACCGCCCTGGTCTACGCCACCTACCTCGGCGGCGCCAAGAACGACTACGGCCGTGCCATCGCCATCGATGCCAATGGCGACGCCTATATCACCGGCAACACCCTATCGTCCGACTTCCCCACCACCGCAACGGCACCCCAAACCACCCTCAACAACCGCATGGACGCCTTCATCACCCACCTCAGCTCGGACGGCAGCCTCCTGGTGACCTCCACCTACCTCGGCGGCAGCGGCCGCCACGACATCGGCTACGGTATCGCCGTCGATGATGAAGGCAGCGCCTACGTCACCGGGCATACCAAGTCCGTCGACTTCCCCACCACCGCTGGTGCCTTCCAGACCACCCGCATCGGCGGCGAGGAAGCGTTCGTCACCAAGCTGGTCGAATAGCCGGTCCACAGACTCTGTGGAATGACTTGGCGAA
>JBCCGX010000833.1:0-4773 GCA_039029035.1 Acidobacteriota bacterium
CGAGAGCATGAGGCGGGTACGGAGGAAGTCTGACGGCACCCCCTTGATCGGGTGGTACCTGGGGCTGACACGGATGCCCGTGCGCAGCGACATCAGCACCCGGTTGCCGAGAGCCGGATCGGCCAGGCGGTTGGCGATGTCTGCCGCCGATTCGCCGCCACCCAGGACGACGACCGTCTTGTCTCGCACCGATCGGGCGTCGTCGAGTGACTCGAGCTGCTCGACCTCGCAGGGCACCGCCTTCGGTGTCTCGGCAAGGCCGGTGGCGAGAATCAACGCGTCGAAGTCTTCCTCAGCGACGTCCTGCGTGGCGCCGTCCTGCACCTCCGAGGGCGCGGCGATGGTCAGGCGCCACCGGCCGCCGATGCGTTCGAGCCGCCGAACTTCGCTGTGCAAGCGGATGTAGGGCGCCAGCCGATGATGGCGAACGAAACTTCGCAGGTAGGCGCCGTATTCGCCGTCGCGGAAGAAGTCGGACCGTTGGCGAGCCGACTCGCCATCGGTGGCGGCGTCGAACAGCCGGTGGCAGGCGAATTGGGTGGTGTACTTGGTAGAGGTGGAGACGAAGCCGGGGTAGGGATCACCCCAGGCCCCGAGCACGTCGCCCGACCTCTCGAAGCAGCGGATCTGCCAGCCGGTCAGCCGGCGAGCGGCGTAGAAGAGCGCGATCAACCCGGCGCTGCCAGCGCCGACGATGGCCAGTTTGTTGCCTGTCGCCGGGCTTTCCGTCACCGCGCCACCTCGGCCTGGTGGGCGCCGACCACCTGCAGACTGATGAGAACGAAGTTGAAGCGGCCGGACTCTGGAATGAAGAGCAGCACTCGGTCGCCTTCGGCGAGGTGGTGGGTGCGAGCATATTCGTCGAGGAGGATGAAGATGCTCGCGGCGCCCGTGTTGCCCTTGGTGGCGAGATTCGTCCAGTACTCGATCGGTCGCCCGTCTGCCTCGCGGTATGACCGGAAGACGTCGAGCATGTGGCGGCGAAAGAAGAAGGACGACAGGTGGGGCAGGATGACCTTGTAGTCCGCGAGATGGTCGTCGTTCACTGCCATTGCCTCGGCCACCACCTTGCGCAGGCACGGCCCCATGTGTTGCATCAGCACACCGATGTCTTGGCTGAGCAGCGCGTTGCGGTTGTCCAACTGCATACACAGCGGCGTCTCGTGGGCGAACGATCGGGAATAGGTCCAGGTCACCGCGAAGGAAGTCCCGTCCGGCTGCGGCCGGTCCTGCACCAGGACCGCGCCGGCACCGTCGGACAGCATGGAGCGCAGAAAAACCGACATGAACCACTGGGATTGCCGGACGTCGCGCAGCATTCGGCGCCAGTCGTAGATCGGCTTGATGGCCCGCGACTTGAGGATGGCGCTGGGTTGCTCGACGCCGACACAAAGAGCGTGGCGATGCGCGCCGCTGCCCACGGCGCGGCAGGTGTTGACCAGAGCCTGAGCGCCGGAAGTACAGATGCCGGCGTTCGAATTAACCTCCAGGGCGTTGTTGACTAGGCCGCGGCGCTGCAACTCGGCGTGCAGCATGCTGGAGAGCCCTGGACCGTTCAGAGGGGTGTGGGTCGAACCGGCGGAAAGATAGCTGATCGCTCCTTCGGCAGCGCCTCCCTCGAGACAGGCTTCGATCGCCAGGGCGGCCATCTCGTAGACGTCGTGGGTCGCCTTCTGCCGGCGGTCCAGGGCGTAGTACCGGTGCTCGATGCCGTTGGCCTTCAGCACTCTCCGCCGGATCCGGTTCTCGCCCAACAAAGTGCCCACGTAAGCGCCGATGTTGGCGTTGTCGACCGGCTCTCCGGGGAGAAACGCGCCCGTCCTGGTGATGTAGGCGGTCATCGGAGCTTTCCCGAGCGGGCTTGCTACGCGGCGTCCGCGGAGCGGTCTCTCAGGCGGTTTCTCAAAATGTGGTAAGCGAACTCATCAAACGCGATGTGATAGTAAAGATATTGGCTCGGGTCGGAGAAGAAGGCGCCACTGTCGTAGTGGCTACGGTTGGCGTAGACCTGCATATAAAAATCCAGGTCAATCATCACCTCCGGGTCCTCGACAAAAATGTGCTTGAGACACCAGAGCACGATGGAGTCGGAATCGAAGGAATTGAGCGCCTTGATCGTCGTCCGCAGGTCGCCGAAGATCGTGATCGCCATGACGATGAAGATCACTACGTTGGTGCAGCCCAGTAGCTGCCAGGAATGATCTTTGTTGACCGCGAGCACCTGCTTGCTGAGCTCGCCGTGGTCGTCGGGGCGGCGGCGCCGAATGCCCTGCAGATCGCCGAGGAATTTCTCTTTGTCGAAGCGCTCGATGATCTCGTAGGAGAGCTCGTCGTGGCCGATGGTCATGTTGTGGTGGACGATGTCCTTCAGCGAACCCACGTTGAAGTCACCGTCGATGCCATTGAGCTTGCGCGAGGCCTCGCTGGTCGGCTGGGAGAGCAGGTGACGGTAGAGCAGCGGCTCGATTTGCACGTGCCGTACCAGGAGCTCTGCCGCTTCATGGCTGGCCAGGTACTTCAGCCCGAAAGCCATGCTGGCGTCGATACAGCGCGCTTCGAAGCCGTAGGGTCTGCGGTGGACGAAGTACTTGAGCGGAAAGACGATCAATCGCAAGAAGAAATAAGAAATCAACAGCAGCGGACGAAGGAGAATGTAGTCGAGCCGCGTCTTCTCCTTACCGAAGACCTGGTTCACATAGGCGGTGAGGTGCGGAAAGGCAAGCATGAGAAGAGCCTGAGGCGAAGTGTTTTGGCGCCCTGGCAGATTACCACAGCTCTTCCGCCGCTTGCCGTCGCGGCGGCGTGTGTCGGCGCGCCAGGCGTGCTAGTCTAGCCGCGCCTTTCAACTCCACTGGGCGAGGCGGTCACCGGCCGCCGCGAGCTGCCGACACGGGGGCTCGCCGGTTTTAGAGCGAGCCTCGCCAGATCGTGAGGTGTCGATCCGTGTCTGATTCGCTGCGTTTGTCCTTCCATGGTGCCGCCGGCACCGTCACCGGCTCGCGCCACCTGGTGCAGGCCGGCAAGACCAAGGTGTTGCTCGATGCCGGCCTGTTCCAGGGCCGCAAGAAGCTGCGGTTGAAGAATTGGGATCCGCCGGCTTTCGAGCCCTGGTCGATCCATCACCTGCTGCTCAGTCACACCCACATCGATCATGTGGGCTACCTACCGCGGCTGGTCAAGCTAGGGCTCGATGCGCCGGTCCACTGCACGCCGGCAGCCTACGAGCTGGCCGAACTGATGCTGCTCGATTCAGCCAAGATCCAGGAAGAAGACGCCCGATACGCCAACAAGAAGGGCTATTCCAAGCACAAGCCGGCGCAACCGCTGTATACGACTGAGGACGCTAAGAAAGCCCTCGAGCACCGTCAGATCTTGCGCTACAACCAGTGGCTGGACCTCGAGCCCGAGACCAACTTCCGCGCCCGCTTCCTCAACTCGGGACACATCCTGGGCTCGGCCTTCATCGAGATGCGGGTCACCCTCGGCGGTCGCGAGACCCGGGTCGTCTTTTCCGGCGACATCGGACGCCACGAGATGCCGCTGCATCTCGACCCGCGGCCGCTGCCGGCCTGCGACGTGCTGATCATGGAGTCGACCTACGGCACCAAGACCCACACCGATAAATCGATCCTCGAGCAGATCGGCAAGCCCTTCCGCGAGACCCTGGCCCAGGGCGGCACGGTGCTGATCCCCGCCTTTGCCGTCGGACGCTCGCAGCAGATCACCCTGGTCCTGCGCCGGCTGATGAAGAGCGGCCAACTGCCTGAGGTGCCGATCCACATCGACAGCCCGATGGCCTTCAAGGCGACACGGATCTACAGTCGCTTCCTCGACAAGCGCAACATCGATCCCGACGTCTACGAAGACGGCCGTTTGAAGCTCTTCCCTGAGCGGGTCTACTTGCACCGCTCGGTAGAGGAGTCGAAGAAGCTCAACCGCACGCCGGGGCCGAAGATCCTCATCTCCTCCAGCGGCATGCTCTCCGGCGGCCGTGTGCTGCACCACCTGAAGCGCCTGGCACCCGATCCGCGCAACCTGGTCGCCCTGGTCGGCTACCAGGCCGGCGGCACCCGCGGCCGGGCGATCGCCGATGGCCGCGACACGGTGAAGATTCACGGCCAGCACATCAAGCTACGCTGCCGCAGCGTCCAGATCCAAGGCATGTCCGGCCACGCCGATCGCGAGGAGCTGCTGGATTGGGTGGCCAGTGCGCCCCGGCCGCCGAAGCTCGTCTTCCTGGTCCACGGCCGGCCCGACCGGGCCGAGGCCCTGGGGGAGGAACTGCGTTGCCGCTATCCGCTACGCACCTTCGTCCCTGAGCTGGATCAGGAGTTCGACATCCTGCCGATGCTCGACTAGATCGCTGGGAGCGCCGGCATCCTGCCGGCATCGAGGCGCAGTCCGCAGGACCGCGCCTCGGGCGATCGAATCGATGCGTGATGCACTTTTGCGCTGATTTCCGCCCTAAGGATGGAGAAGGCGTCGACCCGCGGAGATCGGTTGCGCGCTTCTCGCCTGAACGGGGAAGGAGGTCGGTGTGCCAGCAGGTCGAAGATCGAGAGTCCACATGGCGATGCTTGTGTTCTTCGCCGCCTCGATGGCGCAAGCGCGAGGCATCACACAGATTATCGATGCTACGGGCGATGGCATGGGCAATCCACTGGAATCGACCCAGGGCATCGCGGTCGATGAAGTGGGCACCGTTTATGTGACCGGGCGATTCAGTCACAACGCCTTCGCGATCACCGACGCAGGTATCACCGAGATCATCGA
>JBCCGX010000834.1:0-4760 GCA_039029035.1 Acidobacteriota bacterium
CAACGGAAGACGGCATGGGTGGAGCATCGTCTCATAACCGAGGGGGAGACAGTCGATGGAGATCCGGAAGCTCAGGAACGAAGACCAGGCTCGGCTCGAAGACTTCGTCCTGCCACGGATCAACTCGTCGATCTTCTTGCTAGCCAATTCACGCCAAGCGGGTCTGATCGACCGAGGCGAGCGACTCGAAGGCACCTACTTCGCCGCCATCGACTCTGACCGTATCGTTGGTGTCATCGCGCACTATTGGCTGGGCAACCTGGTCTTGCAGGCGCCGGAGTCTCTGCCGGAGCTCATGGCTGCGGTGCAGGCGGCCGATGTGCGACCGATTCTTGGCCTGCTGGGTCCGGGCGACCAGGTCGCCGCCGCCAAAGCGATCCTGGACTTCGACGAGGAACGGGTACAGCTCGACGAGCAGGAAGGACTCTACGCTCTCGACCTGAGCGAGCTCGTGATCCCGGACGACCTGTGTTCGGGCCGGCTCAGTGGCCGGCGGATCCAGCCGCGTGATCTGGATCGGGTCACCGAGTGGCGCATCGCCTACCACCTGGCTCTGCTCGGTGCCGAGGACACCCCCGAGCTGCGTGCCGGCTGCCGCGACGACATGGCTGGCTCCTGCGAGCGCGGCGATACCTGGGTACTTGAAGACGGTGGGGAGGTGGTGGCTTCGACCTCGTTCAACGCGGTGCTCGATGAGGTCGTGCAAGTGGGCGGCGTGTGGACGCCGCCCGAGTCGCGCGGCCGAGGCTACGGCCGCGCTGTCGTCGCCGTTTCGCTGATCGACGCACGCGACGAAGGCGTCGGGCGGTCGGTGCTCTTCACCGGGGACGAGAACCTCGGCGCCCGCAAAGCTTACGCCGCGTTGGGCTATCAGCGGATCGGCGACTATCGCATCACACTGTTCAGAGAGTAAACACTTCTAGAACCGGTAGCCGAAGCCCAGGCTGAGGATCAGCGGATCGACATCGACGCTGACGTCGTCGTCAGGGTCGCCGCCGACCACGATGCTGTCGAAGGTCGTGTCGAGGTACTTGGCCGACGCGCCGAAGGTCCAGCGCCCCTTGCCTAGACCGACGTCGAGCCCCACGTTGGCGCCGATGGCGAAGTCGTTGTCGGGATCGAGCTCGGCGACCAGGCCGTTACCCGCATCCAGCACGACCTCGTCATAGAGCACGTAGGCGAGCATCGGCCCGGCATAGAAGTCGACCTTGCGACCGCGGGTGAAATGGATGTTCAGCGCGGCGTAAATCGGCGTCAACCGCAGACCGTCGTCTGCCACGATGAGGAAATCGTCTTGCTGCACTTGCCGGAAGCCGATGTCGGGCGAGGTGGCCAGAGCGCCGATCTCCAGGCCCAGCCGGTGGGACAAACGGCGTTCGAGGCTGATCCCGAGGCCGGTGTCGGCATCGTCTTCGAGGGTGGTGTCGGAGTCGAGGTCATCGGCGTTGAGGTCCGCGTTGACGTTGGCGGCGAAGAGGCGGAGATGCCACTTCGAGTCCTCCTCGGCCAGCGCAGCCGGGGCCAGAGCGAGCAGCAGAACGGCGAACAGGTAGACGAAAACGGTCTGAAAACGAAGCTCCTGAGTATGCATCGTAGCGTCCTTTCATGGGTTGGTCTCAGGCGCCGGTCGAAGATGTTTCGCTCATCACCCGGCGCAAGAGATACCCTAGGCCGCCGATCCAACCGTTGGCTTCACGGAATCATGAGGCTCCTCTGACGGAAGTCGTAGGGATTCGCTTGGTTGTTCGAGCCAGAACGATCGCAAAAGCTGATCACCCCTTGAAATAAGTGCCTGCGCGAGGCATGCTATAGAACCTGGGTTCAACCCGACTCACAGCCGCGAGATGCATTCGAACGATTCAGCTTTGCCAGACACGGCCTATCGAGCACGCGTCGCTCTATGCCGCGCGCCGCGTAATGCGCGCCCCGGTGTCTTCAGCCCTCCTTGGCCTCGGCCCGGCATCTCCTCCCGCTAAGCCGATCTGATCCGTCTCTTGCCGCCTCGGCTCGGGCTCTCGGTGAGCCTGCGAGGGCGGCGATCAACATCATTCAAGGAGGTCTGACATGACGACTCTGACCGATTCTCGTTTCGCCGTAGGTGCCGACTCGATCCACTCGACCCTCGGCCAGCACATCCTCACCGATGGGTTCCATCTCGCCATCGATCTGGAGAAGTCCCACGGTTCGTGGATTCACGATGCGGTCACCGGCCGCGAGATTCTCGACTTCTACTCCTACTTCGCCACCTTGCCGATCGGCCACAACCATCCCAGCTTGGTGGAAGACGAGGAGTTCATTACGGCGCTGACCCGGGCGGCGATCGCCAATCCAGCCAACTCCGACATCTACTCCGGCGAGTTTGCCGCTTTCGTTCGGACCTTCGCCGAGCTCGCCAAACCGGACCCCTTTGAATATCTCTTTTTCGTCGCCGGCGGTGCCCTGGCGGTGGAGAATGCCCTCAAGACGGCGTTCGACTGGAAGCGCAAGCTCAATCGAGCGCAGCGTGGCATCGAGCGCGGCAGCAAGGTGATTCACTTCCGCGAGGCCTTCCACGGCCGCAGTGGCTACACCTTGTCGGTGACCAACACCGACAGCGTCAAGACCGAGGACTTCCCGACCTTCGACTGGCCTCGGATCCTCAATCCGAAGTTGGAGTTCCCGCTCACGCCAGAGATCGAAGCGCGCACCGCCGAGCTCGAAGCCCAGGCGGTGGAGCAGATGGAGCGCGCCTTCGCCGAGAACCCGCACGACATCGCCGCCATCCTCATCGAGCCGATCCAGGGCGAGGGCGGCGACAACCATTTCCGCCCCGAGTTCCT
This sequence comes from Acidobacteriota bacterium, assembly GCA_039029035.1. Lineage (GTDB taxonomy): Bacteria > Acidobacteriota > Thermoanaerobaculia > Multivoradales > J023 > JAAELT01. Next base: position 2,820 of record JBCCGX010000834.1, read on the forward strand.
CGCTCAGCTGCGTCGCCTGGCCGACGAGCAGGAAGCACTGCTGATCTTCGACGAGGTCCAGACCGGCTTCGGGCTGACTGGCAAGATGTGGGCCTACGAGCACTCGGGCATCGTGCCGGACATCATCGCGTTCGGCAAGAAGACCCAGGTCTGCGGCATCATGGCCACCCAGCGGGTCGACGAAGTGCCGGACAACGTCTTCCACACGTCGAGCCGGATCAACTCTACCTGGGGTGGCAACCTGGTCGACATGGTGCGTTGCACCAAGTACCTCGAAGTGGTCGAGCGTGACAACCTGGTCGAGAACGCCGCCACCATGGGCGAGCGCCTGCTCTCCGGTGTCGGCGACCTGGCCTCGCGCCATCAGGCCGTCTCCAACCCGCGCGGCCAGGGGCTGTTCGTCGCCTTCACCTTGCCCACCGCGGAGCAGCGCGACCAGCTGCGGCAAATGATGTGGGACCGAGGCCTGGCGACGCTGCCGTCGTGGCCGTGCTCGATCCGCTTCCGCCCCTGCCTGACGGTGAGCGCCAAGGAGATCGACCACGCACTCGAGCTCCTCGACGAGGGCCTCGGCCAGCTGTAGGTCGCGCTGCGTCACCTAGGGCCGCGGCGCCCGTCGCCGTGGCCCATGTAGGCTGCTAGCCGTCGTTACGCCCCAATTGTTCCTTCACTGCCGCCAGAAGCTCCCGCGCTTGTTCGGCTCCGTGGATCTGCGGGTCGCCGGCTAGCAGTTCTTCGAGGATCGTCTCGGCGCCAGCGAAGTCGCCGGCATTGAAGCGGTCGACGGCTTCGTTGAGGTGCTTGAAAAAGCGCTGGCCGGCGATGTCCTGGCGCAGTTGGCGCAGCTGTTGGGCGATCCGCAGGCCACCCTCACCACCGAGAGGGGTGGCGGAGACCGCTTCGACGATGCGTTCGGCGTCATCGGTCTCTTCGGCCTGGAGGTGATCCCAGGCTTGTTTCAGGTCGAGATGAGCCACCTGGGCACGGGCGTCGGCGAGCTCGGCGGCGGTGCCCTGAAGGGCAAAGAAGCGATCGACCAGGGCTTTGGCCGGCTCCCGCTCGCCGGCCCGTACGAAGTGGTAGAGCAGGTTCTGGGCGACATCCTTGCGCGACGGCAGCAGGCCGTGGGCAGTCTTGCCGGCCTCGATGGCGTCGGCCGATGACGCCGGGTCGAAGGTGTAGGCGTAGTTGAGCGCCGCCCAGGCCGGGGCGAACTTAGGATTCGCCGCGACGCTGCGCCGCAGTGCCTCTTTCGCTTCGGCGGCGGTGGCTGTCGAGGGCTGCTGTAAGAGGCCGTAGCCGAATCGGTATTGGGTCAGGAAGTCGTCCGGCGCCTGCGCCGCGGCCTTGCGGTAGAGCTCGATGGCTTGGGGCCATTGCTCCTGGCGCTCGGCGAGGAAGCCGAGACCCGCCAGGGCGAGGGCATTGGCGGGGTCTTCTTGCAGGGCGGCTCGAAAATGCTCCGCCGCCTCGGGCCGCAGGGACTGCTGATTGGCCAGCAGATCACCGAGCCGGTACAGCACCTGGGAGTAGGCCAGGGGTTGCGCCTCGCCGGTCTCTTCGGCGATCGGCGGCAGGTCGTAGCGCTGGTAGCCGAATTTGAACTGCCGGATGTAGCTCTCGACCTCATTCTGCAGCGCCGGATAGTTGGTGTCTAAAGCGCGAGCGAAGGCAGTATCTTGGGGCACCCCCTGCAGCGTCAGATCGATGAACCTCAGCGTCTTGTCTCGCCGGGCCGGATCGGTGGTCAGCAGGTAGTGGACCAGAGCCCACGATTGGGCATCGAACATCCGCGCCCGTAAGCCTTGTCGATAATCCGGATGGGTCTCGGTGGCGAAAAGCTCGGCGAGCGGAATCATCGGGTTCTGACGCAGCATGTCGACATGGCGAATGTCGGGCTTGCCGATGTTGGCGCGCCGCTTGTCGAACTCGAAGGTGCCG
>JBCCGX010000835.1:0-4759 GCA_039029035.1 Acidobacteriota bacterium
CCGATCTTCATGCTGACCGGCATGCAGGATCCGCAGTACGAGAAGCAGGCGGCGCGCCTCGGCATCGAGCAGTTCTTCACCAAGCCGCTCGATATCGAGGCTTTCGTCGAAGCGGTCTCGCGCCGCCTGGCCTCGCTCTGACCTGCGACCGCCCTACTCGATCCCCATCTTCGCCTTGAGCTCGGCGAGGGAATCGGCACCGGCGGCCTCTTCCGGTAGGGCCAGGGCCTCTTCGATCTGCTCGTCGATGGTCGATTCGCCTTCGGCGAGCTCGCCGTAAGCCTGGGCCAGGGACTCTTCTTCTTCGACCTTGGCCTTCATCTTCTCGAGCATGGAGAGGGTCGAGGAGGTGTCGACGCCGGCAAGCTGCCGGTTGACTTTCTTCATCGATTCGGCAGTCCGCGCCCGGGCGCGCAGGGTCACCAGCTCGTTCTCGTATTTGTTGATGTCGCGGCGCAGCTTCTCCACCTTGGCTTGGAGATTGGTCGCGGCGGCTTCCTGCGAGCTGTGGTCGCTGGACAGCTTCTTGGCCCGACCCATGGCATCGTCCTTCTTGGCCAGGGCGTTGCGCGCCAGCTCCTCGGCCTCGGCCTGGTCCAGGCTGCCGGATTGCATCTTCTGCAACAAAAGTCGCGCCTTGCGCTCGTACTCGCCGGCGATGCGTTTCTGTTCTTCGGAATCGCGCTTCAGCCGGATGGCGATCGACTTGACCTGGGCCAGGCTCGCCATGGCTTCATGCAGGGATTTCTTGAGATCGCGGATGCCCTGCTCGGTCATCTTGATCGGGTCTTCCAGCTGATCGATCACGGAGTGGACTTCGGACTGACCGAATTTGAAGAGTCGTGAGAAAAAGCTAGCCATTGTCTACCTCCTATCCTCGAGCGAATTGCAGAAGCTCGTCGGCGTTCTCGGCCATCGCCAGGGACAAAGCCCGGACCGAGCCCTCGAGCTCGTTGGGATCGAGATTCTCGAGTTGCAGGGTGTCGCGGAAGAAGACCCGCTGGCCCTCCCCGTCGAGCACGAAGGCACCATGAACGAGCGTCCGGTTGATCTGCAGCAGCCGGCGGTAGAAATCGCCGTTCTCCGGTGCCTCCATGATCAGCTGCTCCAGCACCACGATCGGCGCTTCGCAGTCGACCACCAGATTCTTGATGCCGTTGGCCTCGTCTTCGACCACGAACAACTCTTCGGCCTCGTTCTCCTCGGTGATCGAGACCCCGATATCCAACAAGTAGACCTTGACGCGATCGAACGCGTCGGACGCACTACCTTCTGCCATCGCTTTCCTCCTTGCCTGCCTGCTGCATGCAGGATTACCGTTCAATTCGTCGTACCGAGCCGTCGCTCGAGCTGCTCCAGAGCCTGGTTCAATCCCTTGACGAGCTCGGTCGCCGTTCGTTGCTTCTCCGCATCAGCGCCGTGTAGATCGGGATGGTACTTGCGCATCAAGAGCTTCCAGGCCTCTCGCACGGTCGCCAGATCGGAGCCGTAAGGTACTTCGAGGTTGGCATAATATCGCGCCAGCTCGGGATCGACGTCCGCCGCCGGTGGTTGTGTCGCCGATTGTTGCGCTTGGCTCTGCCGGTCCTCGACGCCCGAAGCGTCGACGACGGGCTCAGCACCACCATCCCGCCGTCCGTCGATGTTGGCGCGGGCGATCCGCCACAGCCGGGCAAAGGCCGAAGACATGATCTTAGAGGCCGATCTCCAGGCCTTCCGCCAGCACCTGAAAGCCGCGGCGCTGGATCTCGCGCCGCGCTTCGCTGCCAGGCTCGAGGGCTGGGTTGGTGTGGTTCAGGTGCGAGAAGTAGACTTCGTTGCGGCCTGCATCGACCCGCTCTTGCAGCAGGTCCATAGAGACGGTGATCAGCGGGTGCTTGACCTGGGAGATATCGCGCCCCGGGAGCTCGTCGAGAGAGTAGAACGAACCGTCGAGGATCGCCACGTCGACACCTTCCAGGACGTCCGACAAAGGGGTCTCCCAGGCGCTCCAGGCATCGGTATCCGGCACGTAGAGCAGGCTGCGATTCGGCCCGTGGACCCGGAAGCCCACCGTGTCGGAATACTCGTCGCGATGCGGCACTTGCAGGAAGTCCACCCGCACGCCATCGCCGAGGTCGGCCGTGCCGCCGGGTGCGGTCTCCACTAGGTCGATGTTGCGCTTCTCGACCAGTTGACTCCACGGACCGTTGCGTCGCAGGAACTCTGCCATCCGCGGCGTGCAGTAGACCGGCAGCTCGCTGGTGTGGACCACTTCGAACCCCAGGAAGGCCAAACCGAGATAGTGGCCGATATGGGCGTGGGTGAGGAACACGCCATCGATCGGCGCCCGGTCGACGCGCCCCTCCGGACCTTGGCGCAAGTCGGCGAGCTGTTCGAGCTGAGGGTGCAGATCGGGGGTGGCGTCGATCACGACCACCCGCCCACTGGCCGGCAGCACCAGCGCCAGGCTGGCAACGTATCGCCGCTGGGCCGGGTCGTGCCGCGCCAGTTCGCAGCGCGAGCAGTGGCAAGCGGCGTGAGGCAAGCCACCATCCTGTACCGTGCCCAACACACGCACAAAGGGACCGGAATGGGTCACTCGCTCCTCCCCCGCTTGGGTCTGTCTCGCGCTCTCCTCAGCCGGCGCCGCATTCTTCTCCGCCGCCGTCGTGTCGCCCTCCTGGCAGCCGCTCATCAGCACTGCGACGAGCCCTGCTAGGACGAGCGCCGACTGCAGGCCGAGGCGCCACGCGCCGCTCCAGTTCTTCGCCCCTCGCATGGCGCCATGATATGTCATTCCGCGTTCGACTCCACGGTTGCGAGACCGGTAACGGTTGGATTTTCTCAGCTGACTATGAATAATTGTCCCACCTGGAAGCCGGAGGATTGCGATGCGATTGGTGACCCGAGCAGATCTCGATGGATTGGCCTGTGCCCTGATAATCAGTCGACACGAGTCGATCGACGACATCGCCTTGGTCCATCCGCAAGAGATCACCGACAAGACCTTCGAGATTGCCTCGGACGACATTCTCGCCAACCTGCCGTACCACCCGAACTGCGGCTGCTGGTTCGACCACCATCTACTGACGGAGTCGAACGAGCGGCCGCCGGATGAGTTCAAGGGCCTCTATCGGGTCGCTCCGAGCGCCGCGCAGCTGGTGTGGGAGTATTACGGTCAAGAGCCGGACTTCGCCGAGCTGGTGCGCGAGACCAATCGCTTCGACTCGGCGCAGCTCGAAGAGGACGACGTCTTACAGCCCAAAGGCTATGTCCTGCTCGGATTCACCCTCGATCCGCGCACCGGCCTGGGCAACGAAGAGGCGTTCTTTCTCGACTGCCTCGAATGGCTGAAGACGAAGCCGGTGCGCGAGGTGCTGGTGCAGGAAGAGGTGCGGCAGCGCATCATCCGCATGTTCGAGCAGAACGAGGATTTCTGCTGGACGCTGGTGCAGTACTCGCGGCTCAATGACAACGTCGTCTTCACCGACTTCCGCCGCGCCTCGGAGCCACCGGCAGGCAACCGCTTCTTGGTCTACACCATCTTCCCAGAAGCCAACGTCTCGGTCCGTGCCCAGTGGGGGCGCAACAAAGAGAACGTCATGGTGACGGTCGGCCACTCGATCTTCAACCGCACCTGCAAGAGCTCGGTCGGCGAGTTGATGTCCGACTACGGCGGCGGCGGTCACCGTGGCGCCGGCTCGGCCCCTCTGCCGGTGATGGAAGCCGAGACCAAAATCCTCGAGATCATCGAGACCCTGCGCCAGAACGGCTGAATCGCTAACTGATAACGCCGTCGGGCCGCGGCACGCGGCACTCAGAACATCCACAGTCCGCGATTCGAGCCGCGTAGAGCGACCAGGCAGCGCACCGCCTGGACTCGAAGCTCTTTGTCGCCGTTCTTGACCTGATCTTCCAGCGCTTCCTCGATATCGGTGATCTCTTCCGGGATCGAGGTCAGGGCCTCGAGCATGTCGGCCAGGCGCCGCAGGTTGGACTCGGAGCGGAACTCCTCGCCGTATTTGAGCCAGTGGCGGGTCAACGCCACGACCGCTTGCACGCCCCCGATACGGGTCAGGGCATCGGTCGCCAGAGGGGCCAGAAGCGGGTCTTCGAGGAGCTCGGCGAGGTCGGGTACGACCTTGGCTGAGCCGAGCCGTCCCATCGCCTCGATCGACGCCGTTTGCAGCCAGGGCTCGCCGCGCAGGAAAGGCCGAACGGCAGAAAGAGCTCGCACATCGCCGAGTCGCCCGAGAGCCACAATCGCCTCCTGCACCACATTGGGATCCGCATGGTCGAGCACCTTGACCAGAGGCTCGAGAGCGTTGCGATCCCGCAGGTGACTCAGGATCAGGACGGCCTGCAAGACGACGTCCGGATCGCGATCTTCGAGCAAGTAGCACGCGAGATTGAACGAGCGCTTGCGGCGCAGCTTGAGAATTTCGACCGCAGCGTTGCGGCGGACGTCGTCCTCTTCCCGTAGGTACTCTAGAAGCCGGTTGTTGGAAAGGATCGCCGCGCCGAGCCCCAACGCCCTGGGCCGCACCGCCGGATTCGAGCTCTTGATGACGCGCTCGAACACTTCCAGCTGCTGGTCCGGATCCATCGTCGGCAACAGATCCAGCAGCTTGAAGTTGATGATCTGCGACTTGGTGGGAGATTTCCTCGATTGCGTCAACGCCCTACTCCTCTCCTGCAACCGGACCCGCGTCCTGGTAGCTCCCTCATCGACCGCATAGTATCAGTAATCAGCGAAAACTCTTGCACATCCTCTCCG
>JBCCGX010000836.1:0-4754 GCA_039029035.1 Acidobacteriota bacterium
CCGGCCCAGTCGCCTGCCCGTTCAATCCCAACGTCATCCTGGTGGACTTCAACGAGGACGACAACGGCAACGAGATCCCCGACGCCCTCGAGGACTACATCGAAGACTGCAACGATCCCGAGACCTGCGACGACGATGGCAGTGGCAACAATGACGGCACTGGCAACAACGGCGAGGCCACGGACGACACCACCGACGCCGGCTGAGCGACACAGCTAACCGGCACTGCTAACCGGTACAGCCACTCCCCGTCGTGGGAAGCAGTACGGACGGCTACAATCTCTGGGAGCTCCAGCGCACGGTTTACGCTGTAGATGGATGCGACAGGTCGGCTGCGATCAAGGGTCATTGGCCCCAAGCGACCTGTGTCTACGTTAACCAGAGTGAGCCATCCACGGTCCGGCGCAACCCGCGCCGGACCTTGATGTCTTTTTGATCGGATCTCAGTAGCCAAGACGAGGGAGAGCACCTATGAGCGCCGCGAAACTGGAACGTTCGATTGCACAATTCCTGACCCGACGACCGGATCTTGCCGCCAGCCTGCGTGCTGCCGGTATCGATCCGACGCAACTGCGCGATCTTTTGCCGGCGGCAGGCGCTCCGGCCGGAGCCTTGGAAGGCCTGCCCGCCGGGGCGCCGGGGGCGGGACTCGAGGCCTTGCCTGCGCGGCCGCCGGGGGCGACCTTCGACCCCGGTCGGGCGGCGCTCGAGAGTATTATCGAGTTGGTCGGTCGGCCGAGTCTGCTGGTGCAAACGACAACTTCGAGCTGCCAACCGATGAGGATCTGGCCCGCCGTCTGGAGGGCGCCCGGTCTCAGATCGTGCCGCGGCTGCGCTCGGTGGGACGGATCGAGATCGACGACGACTCGATCAAATGGGCCCCCGGCACAGCCTGGATGATCGGCGACGATCTGGCAATCACCAACCGCCACGTCGCGGACCACTTCGCTACCCACGATCGGCAGGGTCGGCCGACTCTTCTGCGCAACTTCCGCAACCGGCCCTACGAAGTGCACGTCGACTTCCTGGAAGAGCACAACGTGGCCGAAGAGCACGAGGTCCGCGTCGTCGAGGTGCTCTACTTGCCGCCCCGAAGGACCGATGTCTCCGACATCGCCGTGCTGCGTCTGGAGTCGAGCCAAACGCTACCGCCACCGATTCCGTTGCGCGCCGAGAGCTTGTCCATCGATGGCTGGGTGGCGGTGATCGGCTATCCCCAACCTGATCCTCGTATCCCGGCCAGCGGACGCGAGGCCGAGCACCTGTACTTTCAGAACATCTACGGCGTCAAGCGCTTGGCACCGGGCCAGATCACCAGCCGACCGGGGAGTATCGGCCAACCTTGGATCCAGGCCCACAATGCCACCACCTTGGGCGGTAACTCGGGCTCGGTGCTCCTCGACTTGGCCACCGGCAGTGCTGCCGGCCTGCACTTCCGAGGCGAGTTCAAGGTCGCCAACTACGCTGTTACGGCGGAAGAGATCCGTCGTGTCCTGGGAGAAGTCGATGCCCAACCGACGATCTTCGTGCCGCCGGTACCGGCGTCGGAAGGCGACGAAGACCCCGAGGTCGACGGCGGCGGCGACGAGGCAGCCGATGCCCTGGCCGACCGCGGGGGCTATGATCCGACGTTCATCGACACCAGCGACGCGAACGATGCTGGCGACGTCTTCACCATCCCGCTGCCTGAAGTTACCGGCTCGGCCCCGGGATCGGTCTTGGAGCTGATCGCCGGCGGCCACGAGCTCAAGTACCGCAACTTCAGCGTGGTGATGAACAAACCTCGTCGGCTGTGCTACTTCAGCGCGGTCAACATCGACGGCCTGCGCACCTTCTCGATCCGCGGCCGCCGCCCGGGCTGGCGCACCGACAAGCGGATCGAAAAGGACGACCAGATCATCCGCGAGTGTTACGGCGCGCAAAGTGCTGGCAAGTTCAGCCGCGGCCACATGACGCGACGGGAGGACCCGAATTGGGGCGACAGCCGTGAGGAAGCAGTGATCTCGAACCGGGACACCTTCTTCGTCACCAACGCCTGCCCGCAGTTCCAGCCCTTCAACGCCGGCATCTGGCTACGGCTCGAGGAGTTCGCTCTGGAGCACGCTGATCAGGATGACATGCGCATCGCCGTCTTCACCGGACCGGTCTTCGACGACACGAACGACCCCAATTACTTCGACGTCCTGATACCGGTGGAATACTGGAAGATCCTCGCCTTCAAGCACGACGAGACCGGCGAGCTCTCGGCCACCGGCTACCTCATGTCCCAGGAGGCCGTCTTGCCGAGCCAGGACGAGTTCGTCTTCGGCCAGTTCCGCAACAGCCAGGTCACCGTCCGCCACATCGAAAAGCTGACCGGCCTCTCCTTCCACCATCTGCGAGGCCACGATCCGTTCGACGACGGCTCGGAGTCGATCCCCGTCCGGCCGCTGAATTCGGCGAGCGATATCGTCTTCTCTTAACGGCACCTCTCAACACGTCCAGCGGATTGCAATGCTCACCGTGGCCGGAGAGTATTGCGCCACATGGCTCGGTCTCAGATCGCGACCTTGCTCTTGGCAGGTCTTCTCTTGCCGGCGATTGGCGCTGCCGACTCGCCGGCGGTCGATCTCGTCCGAGGTGACTCGCGCACCGCCCTCGTGGCACCTGGGGCGGTGCATCAGTATGCCGCCAAGTTAGCCGCCGGCGACTTTCTCCACGTCATCGTGGATCAGGAAAAGATCGATCTCGTCGTGACCGCCATCGATCCGTCCGGCCAAAGGCTTTTGGAGGTGGACAATCCCTACGGCCGCGACGTCGCCGAATCCGTCGCCTTTCTGGCCGAGGTGACCGGCACCCATACGCTAGAGATCCGCCCCTACCCGTCGGCGCCGGCCGCCGGCAGCTACGATTTGATCGTCGAAGCCTGGCGGCCGGCAACGGCAGCCGACCGAAAGCGGGCTACGGCGGAGGCAGCAACGAATGCCGCGCATCGCCGAGCCGCACGGCGGACCGAGAGCGATCGGCGAGCAGCGATCAAAGGCTATCGCGCCGCCCGTGAGCTCTGGCAAGGGCTCGACGAACGGGCCGAGGAGACTCGAATCGTCCGCCGCATCGGGCAGTTGCTACGACGCGTGGGAGAGTCAGACGCGGCTCTCGGCATGCTGCAGGAAGCTCTGGCTCTAGCGCGCGAGTCGAGCAACCCGGCCGGCGTCGCCAAGACGCTCAACGAGATCGGTCGTGTCCACCGGCAGAAGGGCGCCAACGACCGGGCCATCGCCGCCTACCGCGACGCGCTGGAACTGTGGCGGGAGCTCGGCGAGACGGCGCAGGCATCCCGCGTACTCAACAATCTGGGGGCCGCTTGGATGGCCAGCGGCGATCTGCGCCAAGCCCTACCCTACTATCAACAGGCGCTGAACCTCTTTCGCCAGTCGGGAGACCGGCGTCGACAGGCGACGGCCCTCGCCAACCTCGGTGTGTTGCACGATCGACTCGGCCGGATCGACTTGGCGGCGGCGAGCTACGAGGAAGCCCTGGAGCTATGCGCCGCTCTCGGCCGACCTGATCTCGAAGCCGACGTGCTCAATAACCTAGGCGTCACCCTCGATCAGCTCGGTGAGCCTTACGAGGCCCTCGAAAGCTATGCTGCGGCCCGCAAGATCTACCGCAAGCTCGGTGACCAGAGCCGCCAGGCCGCTGCCCTAAATAGCCAGGCCAGTCTACTCCTCGACCTCGGCCGACCCGACGAAGCCCGACGTCTCTTGGTGTCCGCCACCGCGCTCTTGAACGAAGCCGGCGACCCCTATCTCGAGACCCGCGTGCTGCTCAACTCAGGCGTCGTGGCGCGCGAGCTCGACGAACCGAGCACAGCGCTCGATCGGTTCAGCAAGGCGCTGGACCACGCCCGCCGCGCCGACGATCGCGACGCCGAGGCCCACGCTCTCTATCACCAAGCGGTGATTCGCCAGCGCACCGGCGAAGGGCAGTTAGCCCACGATCTGGCGCAGCGAGCCCTAGCACTCTTTCGCCGCGCCGGCGATGTCCGAGGCGAGGCCAGGGCACTGCGCGTCGCGGGCCGCAGCGCGGCCATTCTGGGTCGCACCGAATCGGCTCGCCGAGTCTCGCACCAGGCGATCGATCTGGCAGCCCGCATCGCCGACGTCACCGAGCAGGCCCTCGGCTGGCAGGAGCTGGGTCGCCTAGAACGCGACGCTGGCGACCCCCGACTGGCCCTGGAGCATTTCGAAGCCGCGCTCACTCACTTCGAGTCGCGCCGTGCCAAGATCTCGGGCCAAGCACTGCGCGCGTCCCATTTCACCGCCGTCCGAGCCACCTATGATCTCGCCATCGACACCTCGATGCAGCTGCACTGGAAGCATCCCGCGGCGGGTTTTGATCGCCGGGGCCTCGTCCTCTCCGAGCAGGCCCGAGCCCGCGGCCTGCTCGACGCTCTGATCCGCGCGCAGGTCGACGTCGACGACGCGTCGACCCCTGCTGCCAGCGACGTCGACGCCAAGAACCGACGGGACCTTCAAGCGCGCGCCAAGAACCTGCGTCGTCAGCTCAATGGTCTCGCCCATGAGCGTCGGGAGACGCTCTCAGACGAGGCATCGGGCGACCCAATGGGAGACCGGATCGACGTCCTGATGGCCGAGTACCGACTCCTCGAAGGTCGGCTGGAGCCTCCGACTGACATCGCAGTGAGAGGTCCGGCGATCACACCTCACCTCTTCGAAGAGATCGTCGAGTTGCTGGATTCCGACACCGTACTC
>JBCCGX010000837.1:0-4749 GCA_039029035.1 Acidobacteriota bacterium
CGAGACGGACCCTCCGACGGTAGAGGCTCCGACACCGACGCTAGGCGATACGCCCTTCGGCGAAACCATCGACCGCGACGAGGCAGCTGACGAAATCTCGACGGTAAGAACCGACAAAGACAAGGGCGGCGTCGCCGCCGCAAGTGCTGGGCCGCCGCTCGAGACCGATCCGGCCATCCATCCCGAGAGCTTCCCACGCCAGGACGATCAGTTCCGTACGATGGTGATGCCGATTCTCGACACCGCCAAGGAAACCTCAACCGGTGAGAACTTCGGTGAGTACACCTTGCTCGATCGAATCGCCATCGGCGGCATGGCGGAAGTCTGGCGCGCTCGGCGTCGTGGCGTCGAGGGCTTTCAGAAGATCGTCGCGATCAAAAAGATCCTCTCGCACCTCACGGGCTCGGCCGACTTCGTCACGATGTTTATTGACGAAGCGAAGCTGGCGGCCCAGCTCAATCACAACAACATCATCCAGATCTACGACTTGGGCAAGGTCAGCGAAGACTTCTTCATCGCCATGGAGTACGTTGATGGCAAGGACTTGCGGTCGATTCTCACCGCCTCCGAGTCCGCCAAGCGACCGATGCCGGTCGGTCTCGGGCTACTCGTCATCAGTGCCGTCGCTCGCGCCTTGGATTATGCCCACCGTAAGCGCGACTTCGAAGATCGGGCCCTGGGTCTCGTGCATCGCGACGTCTCGCCGCAGAATGTCCTGATCAGCTACGAGGGCGAGATCAAACTCTGCGACTTCGGCATCGTCAAGGCGGTGGCCAAAGCCAGCACGACACAGATGGGAGCGCTCAAGGGCAAGTTGCAGTACATGTCACCGGAGCAGGCGTGGGGCAAGACCGTCGATGCGCGGTCCGATATCTTCTCCCTCGGTTCAGTGATGTACGAGCTGTTCACCGGTACCAAGCTGTTTGCTGGCGAGAGTGAGATCAGCGTTCTCGACGCAGTGCGTGAGTGTCGCGTACCTTCACTGCGCGAATCCGTCACGGATCTACCCGAAGACGTGGAGCGCATCGCCCTCAAGGCTTTGGCCAAAGATGCGGGTGAACGGTACCAGACGGCCGGCGAGATGGAGCATGAGATCAAGGCGGTACTCGACACCATCAAGCCGACGCCGAGCCAGAAAGACTTGTCGGCGTATCTTCAGGAGCTCTTCGCGGCCGCCGAAGAATCCAACGGCTCGTCAGCAGTTGCCGGCGCCACCGCCACGGCGCCCGGCAACGAGGCCCCTCGGGTCGAGCCCGGCGCGGGCGACTCCGGAATCTCGCCGGAGGCCAGCCCAACTGAAGCTCCGGCTGCTGGCGAGACCGGAGCCAAGCCAACGGGCAGCTCTCTTCTGAAGTGGTTGATTGCCGCGCTCGTCGTCGGCGGGCTGATCGGCGCGGGTTTCCTCTACATTCAATCTCAGAAGGCACCGAGTCAACCGGTGCCTACACCTACGACCTCGACGACACCTGCGGTCGAACAGACGACACCTGTCGCGCCTCGCCCGGCAAGTCAAGACGAACCCTCCGCGGACGTCGAGGGGGCCATCGAGTCAGCCAGCAGAGACCCTGCCACCTCGACGACGGAGTCGCCGTCAGCCGATCCGGGCGAATCGACGGCGGCAGGCGAGCCTCCGGCACCTGCCGGAACCGGCAGCCTCGACCTCGAGCAGATGGTCAGCGAAGAGCTCAGCAGTCGGGCCGAGCGCCTGAAGAGGGATTTCGAGGAGGAGAAGAAACGCATCGAGGAAGAGCTCGCCAAGACGAGGGCGGCAGAAAAGCCGGTAGAGACGTCGGAGAACGAGGCTAGCGAGCCCGATGCGGGCGGCGACGAGCCGGAGGGTAGCGCGGCGCCGCCAGAGAGTGGCGGTGGTCGCTGACGCGCTTGTCAGCCCCTGAGAAGCCAAGTATCCTCACAACTTCTGAATACACCATCGAGGACTCCGAGCCGATTGATGGCCGGCTCTTCGGTTTTCCAGGGACAGCTCGAGCGCAGATCGCCTGAAGGAGACGACATGGCCTTGAACGAGCAGCAGCGACAGTTCTACGAGAACACTCTCAATGTCACACGACAGGAGATCGGCGATCTGGACCGGCAGATCGAAGAGGAGCTCGCCAAAGTCAAGGACCGCTTGGCCGAGTTACAGGCCGACAAGAAGGCTGCCCGGGCGATGTACGACGCGGCCTGTAAGAGGCTCGGCGTACCGAACGAGCTGGAAGAGGAAGAAGCTGCCGAAGAGTGAGCCGGTTGTCCATAGTCCGAAGACGACACAGTCCGAAGACGACACAGTCCAAAGACGACACAGTCCAAAGACGACACCCTTAGCTGCGGAGAGATAAGGCCTTGCCCTGGTTCAAGAAAACGAAGAAGCCCAAACCGGTACGGAGCGACCGACCGCGGAGCACGGTGCCCGAAGGCCTCTGGGTCAAGTGCCAAGGCTGCCGAGAGATCATCTACTCGAAGGAGCTTCAGCGAAGCCTGCGGATCTGCCCCAAGTGCGGGTATCACTTTCGAATCGATGCGCACGAGAGGATTCAGCTGCTGCTCGACGACGGCTTCAAGGAGCTCTACGTCGACTTGAAGCCGACCGATCCCCTGACCTTCAAAGACACCAAGAGCTACAAAGAACGGCTCAAGAGCTACCAGAAGCGGCTCGATGTCGCCGACGCGGTCTACGTCCTGGAGGGTGCGGTCGAAGAGATCCCAGTCATCTTGGCGGTCATGAACTACCGGTTCATGGGGGGCTCGATGGGCTCAGTCGTCGGCGAGAAGATCTCGCGTGCCGCAGAGATGGCCGCTGACCGCCAAGTGCCTCTGATCGTGGTTTCAGCCTCAGGCGGTGCCCGGATGCAAGAAGGCATTCTCTCCCTGATGCAGATGGGTAAGATCTCGGCCGCACTGGCCCGCCTCCGTCAGGTTGGCCAGCCCTACATCTCGATTCTCACCGATCCGACGACCGGCGGCGTCACCGCCTCCTTCGCCATGCTGGGCGATCTCAACCTGGCGGAACCGGGAGCTCTGATCGGTTTCGCCGGACCGCGCGTGATCGAGCAAACGATCCGCGAGAAGTTACCGGAAGGCTTTCAACGCAGCGAGTTTCTCCTTGCCAAGGGGTTCCTCGACATGGTCGTCCCCCGGCCGGAGCTCAAGGCCACAATCGCCCGCTGCCTGCGCCATCTGACCGCGGGTCGGATCGCCTCGTAGGCCATCTCGTCACCAATGCCCAGGCGGCGCTCCGAGACCATCCTGAGCCAACTCGGGCTCTTTGGGATGCGGCTCGGGCTCGGCAAAGTCCGGCAAATCCTGGCGAAGCTCGACGGTCCCCACCTCGCCGTACCGGTCGTCCTGGTCGCTGGCACCAACGGTAAAGGCTCCACTGCGACGCTGCTCGCCGCGATCTGCCGCGCCGCCGGCTACCGAACCGGGCTCTACACCTCGCCCCACCTAGAGACGGTCACTGAGCGCCTGACGCTCGACGGTCGATCGATCAGTGACCGTCGACTGGCCGGCTATCTAGAGGAGGCTATCGCGGCGGCCGATGCTCTGGGTGTCGAGCCAGTGACATCCTTCGAAGCCTTGACTCTCGCTGCCTTCTCCTTCTTCGCCGATGCCCGGGCCGATCTCGCTATCCTCGAAGTCGGGCTCGGTGGGCGACTCGACGCCACCAACGCCAGCCAGCCTATGCTGTCGCTGATCACCTCGATCGGCTTCGACCACGAGGAGCATCTCGGCTCCACCCTGTCAGCGATCACCCACGAGAAATGCGGCATCTTGCGAAGTGGCAAGCCGGCTGTCGCTTGGGCCGGCGAGGTCGAAGTCGAGACGGCATTGCGGGCCGAGGCCGCCGCGGCCGGTGCCGAGCTCCTACTGGCCGACAGCGTGACCTTCTCTGCGTCGACTCCCGCAGGGCCTCGCCCTGGGCGGGTGTACTTGCGGACGCCTCGGTCGGCCTACGACTTGGAGCTCCATCTCGCGGGCCGGCATCAGCTACGCAATCTGAGTGTGGCGATCTGTGCAGCTGAGGTCCTGTCGGACAACCGCTTTTCAGCTCTCGACACCGAAGCCATCACCGCCGGCGTGGCGAGTTGTCGCTGGCCCGGTCGACTCGAATGGGTCGAGCTGGACCGAGATCGTTGGGTCCTGCTCGACGCAGCGCACAACCAAGCCGGCATCGAAGCCCTGGTGAGCTACCTGCACCAGATGGACGAACCGCCGGACTTACTTTTCGGCGCTTTGGCCGACAAGACGATCGACGACACCCTGTCTGAGCTGGCTGCTGCGACACGACGTATCACGGTCAGCCGCCCGCCCGGCGAGCGCGCCGCCGAGCCGCAGCGTTGGCTACCGCTGCTGGCGGGCAAGAGCGTCCACGCCGAGGTCGATCTCGAGCGTGCCTTCGATCTGGCTCTCTCCGGTTGTGACCGAACGCTGCTGGTTTGCGGTTCGATCTACCTCGTTGGCGCGGTCCGCAAGCTGTTGCGACAGCGCTACGGCGTCCCCGAGCCCCTGGTCAGTTAGGCCAGATCCGCGTAGAGCGGATAACGCTCGCAGAGCGCCTCGACTCGCTGGCGAACATCCGCCAGAGCCGTGTCGTTGGCCGGCGCGTCCAGCGCGTCGGCGATCAGGTCGCCGACCTCTTCCATCGCACTCGGATCCATATCCCGAGAGGTCAGGGCTGGCGTGCCGAGGCGAATCCCGGAAGCGACCAACGGCGGGTTCGGATCGTAGGGAATCGTGTTCTTGTTGACCGTC
>JBCCGX010000838.1:0-4741 GCA_039029035.1 Acidobacteriota bacterium
CGCTCCCTGCGCCGCATGGCTGACGGCGCACAGCCCCTGGTTTATCTCGGCAGCAACAATGACGTGGACCTGGTCCTCGATCTGTCTCGCTTGCATCGCCGCACGGATCTGCACCCCAGGCCCGAGAAGCTCGAAGCCGGGGCGCCCCACCGAGCGGCTGGCCTGCCGCATGGCCTGCGTCCACAACCCCGCCCCGTCGTCTACTAACCGCCTATCTCCGCCAGGCCTACACGCCGGACCTCAGCACAAGGAACGCCTCATGCAATACAAGCTCAAGAACACGACGAGTTTACCCTCGGGCCGGCCGCTTCTCCTGGGACTCCTGACGACACTACTTCTCAACCCGCAGGGCGCCGCCGCCGCGGGTGACGAAGAACGGGTCGTTCGCCGTGTCGAGCGCCTCGTGGACTGCCCGGACGTCGCGGTCCTGGGCCCTGGGGTCAGCATGGTGTCGATCTCACCGCGTGGCTTCCTCGGCGTCGAAGCGTCCAACCTGACGCCGGAGCTTCGCCGACACTTTGGCGTCCCCGACGACGCCGGCATTCTGCTTTCGCGGGTGGTCGAAGACAGCGCAGCAGCAGCAGCCGGTCTGCAGGTCGGCGACATCGTGACGCGGGTCGATGGCGAAGAGATCACGTCGGCGAGTCGACTCGGCCAGGTCATCCGCCGGCAGGAAGGCGGCTCGACGGTGGACATCGAATTCTGGCGCGAAGGTCGCCAGGACCAGGCCCGCGCCACACTCGAAGAACGCCGGCGCTGTACGGTCGATATCGGCGACTACCTCCAGATGATCGACCTCGACGGGATCGGCGTCGACCTGCAGGAGCTCGATCTGAGCGGCTTCGCTGTCAGTCAGGAGGCTATCCAGGACGCCATGGCCGCCGCCCGCGACGCCTTTGCGAGCCAAGACTGGCAGGAGCATATCGAAGGCCTGCAAGCGATTGACCTCGAACGGCTCGAGCGTCGCATGGAGCGCGTGCAAGAACGGCTGGAAGAGCTCGAAGAGCGTTTGGACAGCGAGTACCGGCGTGGCGAGTCCCGTCGTGAGGAGCGCCGCGAGCGACAGCGCAAGCGCCAGCAGGCGCAGGACGACGACGAGTCTTACTGAGCCGCGGCGCGCTCTATTGAGCCGCGTCCTGGTTGATCTTGGCCGAGTATCGGGCGACGAAATCCGTCCGTTCCAGCCGATCGAGGCATAGGCGAAGGGTCTCTCTCGCCTCGGTCAGCTCACCCGATTCATAGAGCGAGACCGCGAGATAGAACTGATGCTCCGGCTGCAGCGGTGCACCCTCTCTGGCGCGGCGAAAGTGCGTCACCGCATCGCCCCAGCGCGAGAGACGGTAGGCGATCTCCGCTGTCAGCACCCGCGACTCGACCAGTCCGGGATACAGATCCGCCAGCTCACGGATCTCCCGGAAGGCCAGCTCGAGCTCCGTCCGCGTGCCACCCGCCAACAAGGCTCTGGCGTCGGCGAGCTCTTGCCGGACACGATCTGCTACCTCGTCCGGTAGGTCTGAGGCGCCTTCGACCGATGCCTCCGCTCCGCTCTCACCAGCCGGTGACACTGTATTCTGCGATTCGATGCCAGCATTAACTTCCGATTGCGCTTCGCCGACCTGCACCAGGCCTTCTTCGCCAGGGCCGTCCAACGGAACACCGTCTTCCAACGTAGTACTGTCTTCCAACGACACGCCGTCTTCCGACGAGCCGCTGGCAGCGGACCGAGCTGCCGCCTTGCGACCCTTGCGAATCTGACGAGCCAACTGGCGAAACGGGGATGATTGACGCTCATCCGCCGAAAGACCTGCCAACAGGACCTCGGCAGCATCCCACTCTTCGAGACTGATATGGCAACGGATCCGAATCTCCGCCTGGCGATTCGGTGGCTCGGAACCGTCACAGGCATCGAGATCCTGCAGCACCGACGCGCAGTCGCCGAGCGCAGCGTTGGCCTTGCCCCGCAGGCAGACGGCGGCCGCCAGGCCAGGCTCCTGGTCCAGCACCGCTTGCGCGGCGAGTCGGGCTGAGGCCGGATCTCCAGCTGTCAGCTCGACCTCAGCGAGCAGCAGACGCCAAGGCGCGTGGCTCGGCTCGCCGATGATCAGGCGCTCGAGCACCAGACGTGCCTCCTCCGGTCCCATCTGGCGAATCTCTGTCGCCTGCTTCCTGCGAGCGACCCGCTGGAACACGGGTACGCGATCGAGCGTCGCGATGGGGATCCACTGCTCGACATGCAGCTCCAGAGCGCTCCGAACGTCTGCCTCCAAGTCGAGCTTGGAGAAAGCTCCGGCAACCCGCTCGGCCGCCAGAATCCGGCCGAAGGTCTTGTTGAATCCTGGCACATCACCGATCTCCGCTTGCGAAACCGCCAGAAACGCCAGGCATCTCGTCAGCACGACCGGTTCTTCCAGCAAGCCGAAACAGGCCAAATGAAGATCTCGCACCGAGGCAACGAAATCGCCGCGGCGATGGGCCGTGACACCATCGTCCATCAATTGTTCGTAGAACGGATCTGCTGCGCGTGCTTCTCCCACGCAGACGATCAGCATCAGGACCCAACCAACGAGCCCACGACACAGCACACACCGTGAACTGACGAAGCCGCGGCTCGGCTCGGCGAATTGAAGTCTCATCGGCGGCCTCGCGAGAGCCAGCTCACGACTCCCGTTTTCTTGGGTCGTTCTTCCATTGCGCCAGCCGGCCGAGGCTCGACTGCAGCAGCCTGTGCCTCTGCGTCAGACTGAGCAACTGCGTCAGACTCATCAGACTGTGGCGCTAGGCCCGAATCGGTCTGATCCTTGAGCAGCCGGTTCTCCAACACGGCTCGGGGGTGGCTCACGAAGAGCCGCTGGGCCGTGGCCTCGCCACAGCGCTCGACGACCTGCTCATAGGCTTTTGCCAGCCCGGGCGGGCGGAACCGAACGCCATGTGCATCACTGGAGACGAAGTGCACCAAAGAGGCGTCGAGCATGCGGAAGGTCAGGTTTTGGATCCGGCGACCAAAGCCGCCATCGACACTCATTGCTGTCAATTGCACCCGTGCGCCGATATCCACCAAGCTCTCCAGGAATCCGAGGTCTTCAGCGAGCCAGCGAAACCTCTCCGGATGGGCGATGATCGGAACCCATCCCTCGACGACCAGTTCGTGAATCAGCTCTTCCGGATCCGGCCCGAGTCCCCGAGGGTGGAACTCCAGCAACAAATAGCGCGAGCCTGCCAAGGACAGCAGGTCCCCACCCGGTAGCTCCTCCAGTTCGCTGCAACTTTGTGAGTTGACGGCGATCTCACCCCCAAGGAAGACTTCCAACAGCGGCAATGCCGCATTGCGTAGCTCCAGCCACAGATCTTCGAGACGACGTCGGTCGTCGTTTTCCCACGACTCATGCCGCAGATGCGGTGTCGCGACGATCGCCGTGCAACCCTCCTCGGCCGCCATACGGCACATGTCCAACGCCTCCGCCAGATCGCTCGCGCCATCATCGACGCCGGGTAGCAGATGGCTATGCAGATCGATCATGACTTGGCTCGGGTTTTTTCGGAAATCTCGCGGCCCGAGCGGTGCGCTCGGGGGGTCTGTGCAGAGCGGGGATCGGCCTTGGCTCAGGTCAGAGGCGTTGCGGATCAGCCTCAGGCCGCGCTATGGGCTTTCGGCGGATTCGACTCCTCGTACGCCCCATATCCATAGTATCGATAGCGTCGGTTGTAGCGACTCGGACTGGTGCTGTACCGATTCAGGACCGTACCGAAGATCCGGAGCCCTTCGTATCCGAGGCGCTCGCGGCAGAGCTTGGCATCATCGCGCAGAAGCTCGCCGGCCCTGGCACAAAGGACGAGACCGTCGGTCAGAGGACCGAGGATCACCGCGTCCGCCACCGGTAGAGTCGGCGGCGTATCGATCAAAACGAAATCGAACCGCGCTCGCACCTGGGTCAGGAAGTCCCGTAAACGGTCCGAAGCGAGAAGCTCCGAGGGATTGGGCGGAATCGGTCCGGAGGGGCAGATAAAGAGATTGGGCACCCCCGTATCGATGAAAAGACTCTCGATCTCGATCTTGCCGGTCAGGTAGTTGACCACGCCGAGCCGATTCGAGACTTTGAAGACCTTGTGCATTCGGGGTCGCCGGAGGTCGGCATCGACGATCAGGACCCTGCGGCCGAGTTGGGCAAAAACCACCCCCAGATTACACGTCGTCGCGGTCTTGCCCTCCCCGGGCTCGGCCGACGTCACGGCGACGATACGCAGTTCCTCGGCGCTCGACAACAGGAGCGCGGTGCGTAAGGAGCGGTAGGCCTCACAGACTGCGAGCTTCGGGTTCTTGTGCGGCAGCAGCTCGATCTCGCGCTTCGGTTCATTACCATCGGCAGTCTTTTTCTTGCGCTCACGGCCGAGACGTTTGGAGCCAGCCCCGCCTCGACCACCGTAGCTGTAGCCATAACCATAGCCATAGCCATAAGCGCCCTTGATGTAGCGGCCCATGATGCCGCTCCCCTTGCCCTCCTCCGCCATGTCCGGCACGACGGCCAGAGTCGGATAACCGAGGATGCTCTCGAGCTCCTCGGGGGACTTGATGGTTCGATCCATCACCTCGAGCAAGATAATGCCGCCGAAACCCAACAGAAGGCCGACGAACAGCGCCTGAGTGAGGCCGCTGCGCAACGAAGGCCTGAACGGCTGTGTCGGGATGATGGCGCTGTCGACGATGCTGACATTCGATTCCTGTGTTGTCTGGGTGCGCGACGCC
>JBCCGX010000839.1:0-4739 GCA_039029035.1 Acidobacteriota bacterium
CCAGCGAGCGGCGCTGCGGTTGGCCAGGCGGATGCGCAGGCGCCGGCGTTCGCCTTCCGGCCAGGGCGCCTCGGCGCCGCTCACTTCGAGCTCGCCCGGCAGGGTCTTCCACGCCATGCTGGACGGTGGCGCCGGCTCGGCAACGCCGAGATCGGGCTGCGCGGCCTCGCGCGAGGCTTGGTCGCGCAGAGCCCGGCAGGCCTCCACCACGGCGCGCGCAGCGGACTGCGGCCGGTGGTTCTCCGCCACATGGCGGCGCGCCGCCCGCCCGAGGCGAGCCAGGTTCTCGGGATCGGCTAGGAGCTCGGCCAGCTTCTGCGCCAGCACCGCCGACTCCCCCTCGCCGACCGGAATCTTGATCACCCCGTCGTCGGGCAGCTCGGCCGACTGGGCATAGTCCGACACCACCGCCGGCCGGCCGATCGCCAGGATCCGCAACAAGGAGGCCGAGGTCTCACCGGCGGTGGGATAGCGCAGGTTGAGACAGACATCTGCGGCGGCGATCGCCGCTTCGAACTCGTCGAAAGGTAGGAAGCCGAGGATGTGCACCCGATCGCTCACTCCGGCTTCGGCCGCCCGCTGCTCGAGCTCCAGGATGGGCGCCACTTCGCCGCCGACCATCAAGTGGACCCCTTCGAGCTCGGGTGCCGCCAAGGTAGAGATCACCACGTCGGTGCGTTTCATCGGGGTCTGGAAGCCGAAGGAGCCGAGCAGGGGTCGATCCAGGGGCAGACCGTGCCGACGACGAAACTCCCGCCCCGCCGCGGCATCGGCTTGGGCGCCTAGCGGCACGCCCATGGGGATCGACCGCACCCGGATATCGCCGAGCTCCTCGCACAGCCAATCCTTGGCCCAGCTGCTGTGGGTCAGGATACCGAGCTGGCGCCCGATCAGGGTGCGGTGGGCCGGCAGGGCGAATTGCGCCGCCATGCCGGAGCCACCGGGCCAGCGCATGGGCATCGCCGCCGCCTCGCCGACCCATCCGTGGTCGCGCAAAAGCTGGCCACGGTAAGCGTCGAAATCCCCCAGCTTGACCGTGCGATCGATCAGGAAGTGGTGCAGCACCATGTCGTGCAAGGTGAGGACCCCGGGGCGCTCGATCGCCAGGTCGTAGACCTGGTCGTGGTACTGGTTGTTGCCCATCTGGTAGAGCGGCAGACGGCCGTCCTCGCCCAGACGATCGGGCTCGATCAGCTGCCACCGCTCGGCGATCTCGGGCGAGGTCGGCTGGCCGTCGAGCCGCACCAGGCGCAGATCGCACAGCTCTTCCAGGTGCGGCAGAAGGTCAGCCGAATAGTCGGCGATACCCGAGCGCACCGGCGGCAGCGGCGAGACGAAGTCAATCGCCAGCGGCTCACTGAATGGCGCTTCAGTCACCAGCTTCCATATCCTCGCGTAGCCAGGCCTCGATAAAGGGATCGAGGTCGCCATCGAGCACCGAATCGGTATCGCCGATCTCCACCTTGGTCCGGTGGTCTTTGACCATACGGTAAGGGTGCAAGACGTAGGAGCGGATCTGGCTACCGAAGCCGATCTCCATCTTGGCATCCTCGCGCTTGGCCTGCTCCTCGGCTCGTTTCTGCATCTCGAGATCGTAGAGTCGCGCTCGCATGACTTTCATCGCCGTGGCGCGGTTCTTGATCTGGCTGCGCTCGTTCTGACAGCTGACGACGATACCGGTCGGCAGGTGGGTCATGCGCACCGCCGAATCCGTCCGGTTGACGTGCTGGCCACCGGCGCCGGAGGAGCGGAAAGTGTCGATGCGCAAATCCTTGTCGAGGATCTCGATCTCCACCGTGTCGTCGATCTCGGGGTAGACATCGACCGAGGCGAAGGAGGTGTGGCGCCGACTGGCGGCGTCGTAGGGGCTGATGCGTACCAACCGATGCACGCCGCGCTCGCTCTTCAGATAGCCGTAGGGATACTCGCCGCGCACCGCGAAGGTGGCGTTCTTGATCCCCGCCTCGTCACCGTTGATCTGGTCGATCAAGGTGATCTTGAAGCCGTGGGCCTCGCAGTAGCGCAAATACATGCGCAGCAGCATCTCGGCCCAATCCTGGGACTCGGTACCGCCGGCACCAGGATGGATCGAGACCAGGGCGTCCATGGCGTCTTCGGGCCTCGACAGCATCAGCTCGAGCTCGAGCTTGCCGAGATCCTTCTCCAGCTCTTCGACGAAGCTTACCGCCTCGTCGTCGACCTCACCTTCGGCCAACAGCTCGCGCCAGCCTTCGAGATCGTCGGCGTCGCGCCGCAGCCGGTGCAGGGTGTCGCGCTGGCGCTCGACGCTGCGCCGCTTCTGCAACAGCGGCGCGCTCTTCTTGGGATCGTCCCAGAAATCCGGCGCCTGCATCTCACGGTCGAGATCGGCCAGGGTCTGTTCTACGCCGGCGCGGTCAAAGATACCCCCGAAGATGGGTGAGCTGCGCGGCCAATCGATCGAAACGGTCGGAAAAATTCTGCGGAATCATCGCGACATGTCCTTGTAAGAATATTGGGCCCGGCGCGGTCGCACCGGGTCTTCGTATTCTACTCTGGAACGAGCCTGCGCCGTTATGCCCAACGGGGCGGCCCGCCCATAGGATTGCGCCCCTCTGGGGCGCCCGTCCCAACGGGACGGCAGAACGTAGCTCGAGGTTTCAACCTCGGGTACGAAGGGAGCCGTCCTCTCCTGGGATTGAAATCCCAGGCTACGCTATCGCGCCCCTCTGGGGCGCTCGTCCCAACGGGACGGCAGAACGTGACCCGAGGTTTCAACCTCGGGTCACGGCGCAACTCCACTAAGAAGGGACGGTGAGGTCGAGCTCGCGCAGCCGGCGACGCAGAGCACTTTCTGAGACCTCCAAATTCGCCGCCACGGCCTCGAGACTGGGGCCGAAACGGGCCACGGCTCGGGCGATTTCTTCCCGGCCCAAATCAGAGGCTTGGCGCAGGCCGGAAATCTTCTTGATGAGATCGTAGATGGAGGAACGCGGGATGCCGAGGGCGTCGGCGGCAGGCGACGGGCGGAAGCGATGGGCACGAAGCGCCGCGACGACTTCCTCTTCGCGAAGATCTGAGGGGCGCCGGCGACCGAGCGGTTGTGGAGGTTCGGCAGCAGCCTTGCCAGGTTTGGCCCCCCGATCTGTCGAAGCCAACAGAGCTTCCACCTCGTCAAAGCGAGACGCGGGATCAGAACCACGGTTGGCAATCACCAACTGGCGCACCACGTTGGCGAGCTGACGCACGTTGCCGGGCCAATGCCAGGCGGCCAGTCGGGCGACAAGGGCTGCCGGAATCCAGGGCTTGGATCGTTGCTGGAAGAGATGCAGAGCACCCACCGCCTCGAGCTCCCGGCGCAGAAAGAAGACGAAGAGCCGGCCGAAGTCTTCCCGTCGAATGCGTAAGGCCGGAAGACGGATCACATAACCGCTCAGACGATGAAGCAGGGGAGCGCGGAATCGATCGGAGTCGATGGCCGATTCGAGGTCGGCGTCGGTGGCAGAAATCACCCGCACATCGACTCGCTCGGTCTTTTCCGAGCCGACAGGCTGTATCTCCCGGGTTTCCAGAGCGCGCAGAAGAAGGACCTGAATCTCAGGCGGGGTTTCGCCAATCTCGTCCAGGAAGAGAGTGCCACCGTGGGCTCGGGCAAAGTGTCCGGCGCGGCGTTGGCTGGCACCGGTGTAGGCGCCCCGGGCGGCACCGAAGAGCTCGGCCGCAGCCAGGTTGGGGGGCACGGCGGCCATGTTGAGGGCGATATAGGGCTGGCGGCGACGCGGTCCGGACTCGTGGATCGCCCGTGCGACCAATTCTTTGCCGGTACCGGACTCGCCCCGGAGCAGGATCGGTGTGTCGAGATCCGCCGTCTGCAGGATGTCTCGACGGAGACTCCGCAGAGTCGGGCTCTCGCCGACCAAGCCGAAGGCCGGGGTGGTATCAGGAGCCACCGGATCGAGGAGATGCAGCAGCAGGACGACCCGGCCTCCGAGCACGAGAACCACACCCTCTTCGAGGGCTGCGATGTCGAGCTCGAAGGATTGGGCCACCGTCCTGGTGACCGCTCCGGTGTCGACGACTTTGAGGCGCGTGCGACTATCTCCCCGATCCACGATGAGGCGCCCGTTTCTGCCCTCGAGGAGGATAGCTGTCCGACTGAGGCGAGGGTCATCCAGCGGTCGACTGGCCCCGGTCGTACCGGGGTGAGCAAACTCTGGGGTGTGCCGAGCCAGACGGCAAGTGCGCTCTCGTTCGAGGCCGGCGAGCACAGTTCGCTCGCCCACACGGGAGAGATCAGGATGGTAGATCACCGTCAAACCCGGGACGAGAAAGTCCTCTGGCGCCGGGGAGTTCCAGGTCTCGCTGGCGGTGCGAGTCCGCGTCAGGTTGGACGAGGCATTGCCGCTCATTGGAGAAATCTTACCTCTCGAAGGCACCAGCGGGTGTCGAGCGAATTCGGTCGACGGATTTCGAACTCTTTCGACGAGCGGGCGGGGTGGGACTTCTTAGCGAGCTCGGCTTCCTCAGGAGCTGATCTTGAAGGCCTCAAAGATCTTGAAACGAAAGACTTATCGCCAACCTACGGGCTGCAACCTGTCCTCGACGAAGACCTCCTCCAGGGCTGGCACAGCCGTTGCTCTATGTCCTCTGCAAGCAACACGACGGTCGTCAGAAGGCAACCGTCTACCCCAAACACTTGGTCAGAAGGAGCTAGGGACATGGCAACAGTTTACGGAAGCATCACGTCCGGGGGCGGCATC
>JBCCGX010000840.1:0-4737 GCA_039029035.1 Acidobacteriota bacterium
GCGAGCTTCGTGGTCTTCGGCTTGCTCTCCGCGGCAGCGATCAGTGTCGCCCGGCCGCATCTCGGCAACTGGCACTTGCAGGCCGCGCTACCCGCAGTGTGTGGCGCCTACGGCTGCGCTTACCGGGCCCTGCCCGGCAGGCGCAAGTCGATCGCGGCCTGGACTTCGTTCGCGATTCTGTACCTCTTGTTGTGTCTGGCGGCTGTCGGCACCTATCGAGGCTTCACCGACCATGGCCCGAAGTATCGTGGCTATGTGCAGGTTGTCGAGAACTATGCCCTGCGCTTCCTCGCCGAACCCGATCTCGTCAAGACCTATCCGGGGGGAGGGGGTGGGGATCTCACCCCGGAGCTTGCCTTGTTTCTGATGGCCCACGAGAGGTTTGCCACAGTGTCTCGGGAGCCGCGGGATACCCTTCGGCCGGTCGCCAGAGCGATGCTATTCGTCCATGGGAGAATCCTACAGTCGCGCAGTATTGCTGGCCCCAATCCCCATCGCATGTGGATCACCGCGGCCTTGCCGAAGAGGCTCGAGGATCGGCGAGTCGTCCTGCAGATTGGCGACATCACCTTGCCGCTGAACGCGTTGCATGCGCGCCACAGCGAGCTACCCGTCTGCGGGAGGCGCCCCTGCTATTCCGCCATGCTGCTACCCAACCGCCTCGCCGAAGGTCAGCATGCGATCGCTGTTTGGGTTGCTCCCGGACCCGACCGTCGGGAGTAAGAGGTGCCAGGCGCTCCTTGCGAGAGTCTCGGCCTAAGGCAAGCCGATGACGATGGCGTCGAGACCGGCTTTCTCCAGCTGACGCAGGACGGCTTCGGCGTCCTGGCGCTTGCGGAATGTGCCGACGCGAACGCGATGCCAGCCGTCGACGCTCTGCAGCTCGACCTGTGAATGCTGAGCCTGCAGTCGGCGCTGGATTTCGAGGGCGTTGGCTTTGTCGCGGAAGGCGCCGGCCTGCACGGTGTACTTGAGCGTCCGAATGGGGCCGGAGCGGCCTTCGCCGATCGAGACGATGCGGATCTCGACCTTGGCCAGTCCAGCGTCGGCCATGCCGATAGCCTTGGCCGCGCCGAGGGAGAGATCGAGAATGCGGCCACGGACGAAGGGGCCGCGATCGTTGATCTCCACCCGCACGTTGCGACCGTTCTCCAGGTTGCGTACGTCGACGACGGTGCCCAGGGGTAGCTCGCGGTGGGCGGCGGTCAGGCCGTGCATGTCGTAGATCACACCGCTGGCGGTCGGTTTGCCGTGGAAATCCTTGCCGTACCAGGATGAGATCCCGCGGCTCGTGTCGCCGGGCCGCGGTGGCTGGTAGCGGTTGGTGGCGCAGGCCGCGGTGAAGAGCAGCAGCAGTGCAGGTAGAGCTGGGGCGAGGCGCCCCCTAGCCGCAGCGAGGCACTTCATATCCGTGGCGCCTCCACCGGCGCCTCTTCCACCTGCGCCAGCGCCGGTTCGATCACCTCGCAGAGCAGCTCGCTGACCTGGTCCTCGCTGCGGCCGGTGAACTTTTTCGGCTCCAGCCAGGACTCGACTTCAGCGCGCTCGAGGCGGAAGGCAGCATCAGCCAGGATGCTGTCGATCAAGGGGTTGTCGCCGCCGGTCTCCAACCGCTCCTGGGCCGCCAGGCTGTGGACGCGTAGGCGTTCGTGTAGGTCCTGGCGATCACCACCACGGCGTACCGCTTCCATCAGCAGAGTCTCGGTGGCCATGAAGGGCAGCTCGCGGCGCACCCGGGCAGCGATGGCAGCCTCGCGCACCCGCAGACCCTCGGCGATGTGGGCGGCGAGCGAGAGAATCGCATCGGCGAACATGAAGGCATCGGGGATCACCAACCGGCGGTTGGAGGAGTCGTCGAGGCTACGCTCGAGCCATTGCACGGAGGCATTGAACGGACCGTTCATCGCGTCGGTGATCAAGCAACGGGACAGACCGCACAGGCGCTCGGCACGGATCGGGTTGCGCTTGTAGGCCATGGCCGAGGAACCGACCTGGTCGCGGTCGAAGGGCTCGGAGAGCTCGCCGACGCCTTGCAGGAGGCGGAGGTCGGTGCCGAATTTGTGGCAGCTCTCAGCGATGCCGGATAGCGCGTGGAGGATCTGTGAATCTTGCTTGCGCGGGTAGGTCTGGCCGGTGACGGGGAAGGCTTCGAGACCCAAGCGGGCGGCGAGGTCGCGATCCAGCTGGCGCACCCGGCCGCCGTCGTCGTCGAACAAGGTGAGGTAGCTCGCTTGGGTGCCGGTGGTGCCTTTGGCACCGCGGCAGCGCAGGGTCGCCAGGCGATGATCGATCTCGCGCAGATCTTCCAGGAAATCTTGTGCCCATAGGCAGGCGCGCTTGCCAACGGTGGTCAGCTGAGCGGGCTGGAAGTGAGTGTAGGCGAGGGCGGGGATCGCCTTGGTGCGCTCGGCGAAGTCGGCCAGGTGGCGGATCACCGAGCCGAGGCGGCGGCGCACCAACTCGAGGGCCTCGCGGGTCAGTAGGACGTCTGTATTGTCGGTGATGAAGGCGCTGGTGGCGCCGAGGTGCAAGATGCCACCGCCACCGCTGGTGCCGGCGGCCGTGGCCATACCTCGGTCGGCGACTTCGGCGAAGTGGCGCAAATGGGCCACTACGTCATGGCGCGTCTGGGCCTCGATGGCAGCGACCCGATCGAGGTCGATCTCGTGCTCGGCTTGCTTCAGGGTCGCGATTTGTTCGTCGGTGATCGCCAGGCCGAGCTCCTTCTGGCATTCGGCGAGGGCAATCCAAAGCTTGCGCCAGGTGCGGAAGCGGCTGGTGGCCGAGAAGATGGCCGCCATCTGGCGCGAGGCGTAACGTTCGTAGAGCGGATTCTGCGGTCGGTCGTCAGTGAGGCGGGCGGTTTCGGTCGCTTCGCGCGCCGCAGGGGTCTGCGTGGTCGGCATGGCAGGTCTCTTGGGGGAGTTGTCGCGGGATCAGTGCCAGGATCATAGCGCGTTCGCTTCTCGAGGTGAAACTGTGCCTCGTGATGGCGCGAGCTGCTACAATCCGGCGCCTGCATGGTTCTACAAGTCGCATCGGAGATTGGCCGCCTACGCCGCGTTCTGGTCCATCGTCCTGGGCCGGAGATCGATCACATGGTGCCGGCGATGATGGAGCGCCTGCTTTTCGATGACATCCTCTACGGCCAACGGGCGCGCAAGGAGCACGATTCCTTCGCCCAGGTCCTGCATGCCGCCGGGGTCGAGACGCTCGATCCGCAGGATCTCTTGGTCGACGTGCTGGGCGATGCGGCGAGCCGCGAGCAGTTGCTTGCACGGTTGGGCGAGCGGGGCGCGAGCAGCGAGCTGTTGCGCCAGCTCGGTGAGCTCGAACCGACCGCACTGGCGGCGAGTGTGGTGACCGGCATCCTGTCGACGGACGGGCCGCCAGAGTCCTTCTATTTGCTGGATCCGATACCGAACTACTTCTTCCAGCGCGATCCGCAAGTGGTGTTCGGTGACCGGGTGCTGATGTCCTCCATGGCGACCGACGCGCGTGACCGGGAGCCGCTGCTTTCGCGGACGATCTTCGAGCAGCATCCGGCCCTGGCCGGCGCCGCCGATCTCTTCGATCTGCGCAGCGCCGGGATCGGCGGTCGCTTCTGGGTGCCTCACCTGGAAGGTGGGGACATGTTGATCCCCAGCGCCGAGGTCATCCTCGTCGGC
Organism: Acidobacteriota bacterium; assembly: GCA_039029035.1. GTDB lineage: Bacteria > Acidobacteriota > Thermoanaerobaculia > Multivoradales > J023 > JAAELT01. The sequence goes on from JBCCGX010000840.1 coordinate 3,669, forward strand.
CTGTCGGAGCGCACCAATCGCCGCGGCATCGATACCCTGGCGCGGTATCTACGGCGCGAGGAGACCACTTTCCGCAACCTGATCGTGGTCGAGATCCCACCGCAGCGCTCTTACATGCACCTCGACACGGTGTTCACGTTCATCGACCACGGCCTCTGCCTGGCCTATTTGCCGGTCATCGCGGCGGGGGGTCACGAGGCCGGCGATGTCTACCGTGTCGACTTGAATGCACCGGAGCTCGCCTACACCCTGTGCGACAGCCTGACCGGGGCCTTGGCCGGGGCCGGACTCGAGGTGGAGCTGGTACCTTGCGGCGGTGCCGACAGTCTCATCGACCAACAACGGGAGCAGTGGACCGATGGCGCCAACGCCTTCGCCATCGCTCCGGGCGTCATCGCGACCTATCGACGCAATCGACGGACGACCGAGGAGCTCAACCGACGCGGCTGGCGGGTGGTGACTGCCGAAGACGTGATCTCGGGCCGTGAGGCGTTGCTCGATCAGGGGCCAACCGTGGTCGTCCTGCTCGACAACGAGCTGTCGCGTGCCCGCGGCGGTCCACGCTGCATGACGATGCCACTCGAGCGCGATCCGGTCTGAGCCGGCCCCGCACTCGATCACAGCCAGCCCTGCCGGGTCCTGCTATGATCTTCAGGTCATAGCAAGTTCCATCAAGGGGCCGATGGCCGAGAAAACGGCGGCTTCAGGCGAGAGGTTGAGTTGATCCGGTGACCGAGATGCTCCAGCTGCGTTTCAGCGTCGACGGCGAGGACAAGGTTGTCCCTTTGGGTGGGACCGAGGTCCGTTTCGGACGCAGCGGCGACAACGAAGTCGTTTTGCCGGACTACTCGGTCTCACGCCGCCACGCCGCGGTGCGCCGTGAAGGCGAAGGCTGGGTCGTCTACGATCTGAAGAGCACCAACGGTGTGCAAGTCAATCGGGCCGGGGTGCAGCGCTCGCCGCTCCAGGCAGGGGATTTGCTGAAGATCGGTGTGTTCGAGATCGTGGTCGAGAGCCAGGTGGTCGACCACGACCAGCATGCACCGACCGCGGTCGAGAAACGCATGCC
>JBCCGX010000841.1:0-4736 GCA_039029035.1 Acidobacteriota bacterium
ATGAGCCCCGAGACCCTGGACAAGATCTTCGAGCCGTTCTTCACCACCAAAGAGAAAGGCAACGGTCTGGGACTGTCGACGGTCTATGGCATTGTCGAGAAGGTCGGTGGGACGGTTCGGGTCGAGAGCGAGCTCGGCTCGGGCACCGCTTTCCATGTTTTCCTACCCCCGGCCAAAGCCGCCGAGCCGGAGGAAGCCCTCGACGAGACCAAAGACGAGACCGGCTTCCACCGGCCCGCGACCGTGCTCCTGGTGGAGGACGAGGACATGATCCGCGAGCTGGCCCGCGCCGCGCTGGCGCGCTGCGGTCATACCGTCCTCACCGCCCGCGATGGGGAGGAGGCTCTCACCGCCGCCCGGGAGCATGGCGAGGCGATCGAGCTCTTGATCACCGACGTGGTGATCCCCAAGCTCGACGGCTCCCTGTTGGCGGAGAAACTGTCCAACATCTATCCCAACCTGCGGGTGCTCTTCATCTCCGGCTACGTCGACCGTGAGCTGCCGGCGGAGGTGGAATACTTGGAGAAGCCCTTCGCCATGCAGAAGATGCTGAAGAAGGTGGGCGAGGTTCTGGCTTGAACGGGTGAGGCGAAACCTCGGTCTCGAACCCGGGGTTAGAAGCTCGGGCTACGCTCTCTGGTCCCTCCGGGACCTGAGCCAGCGCCTCGCGCCCCGGGGTTGAAACCCCGGGCTACGTTCTCTGGTCCCTCCGGGACCTGAGCCAGCGCCTCGCGCCCCGGGGTTGAAACCCGGGCTACGTTCTCTGGTCCCTCCGGGACCTGAGCCACCGCCTTCCACCCGGGGTTGAAACCCCGGGCTACGCTCTCTGGTCCCTCCGGGACCTGAGCCCCGTAGGGGCGCGAGTTCGTAGCCTGGGATTTAAATCCCAGGATTGAAACCCAGGCTTCCTCAAGGCCTACCCGCTGCGACCGTCGGCCACCCCGCTGCCGACCTCGCTTTCGACGCGCTCGAGGACGGTTTTCAGCGGCTCGAGCTTGAGTGGCTTGCTCAGGTAGTCGTTCATTCCGGCGTCGAGACATTTCTCGCGGTAGCCGCGCAGGGCGTGGGCAGTCATGGCGACGATGGTCGGCTGCTCGTTCTTCGGTAGACGCTGGATGCGGCGCGTGGTCTCGAAGCCGTCCATTTCGGGCATCTGCACGTCCATCAAGACCAGGTCGTAGGTCTGGCGCTGCAGAGCGGCCAGCACTTCGACCCCGTTGGCGGCGACATCCGCTTCGTAGCCCAGATTCTTCAGCATCAGCGAGGCGACTTTCTGATTGACCGGGTTGTCTTCCGCCATCAGAACTCGCAGCCGGGAGAGGGTTTGACCCGGTGCCGATTCGGTGATGGGCTCGGCGCTCCGCTTCTGCGGTACGGCGGCTGCCAGCTCGGTGAGCACGTCGAACAACCGCATTGGCTTCACCGGTTGGCTCAGGTCCGGATAGTCCCCCATGCCTTGGGTGTTCGGCATGTCGCCGTTGCGTGCCAGCGGCGAGAGCAGGACGAGGGGCAGATCGCGGTGGCGGCCGTCCCGGCCCCAGCCCTTCGCCCAGCTCACCTCATCGCTCTGCATGAGCGCCCGGTCCATGATCGCCATGTCGATCGACGGGGCGTGCTGCAAACGATTGATCGCCTCCGTTGCCGAGCTGACGGTCTCGGGCAGCATGCCCCAGGCGTCGGCCTGACGGCTGAGCAAGCGCTGCATGGTCGGGTGGGCGGCGACGAGCAAGACCCGGCGGCCGGCCAGCCGGGGGTCACTGCGGTAGAGGAACGAGCGCTCCGGTTGGGCATGGGCCTCACCGGCAATGGTGAAGTGAAAGGTCGAACCGACGCCCGGCTTGCTGTCCACCCAGATACAGCCACCCATCAGCTCGGTCAGGCGCCGGCAGATCGCCAGCCCCAGGCCCGTGCCGCCGTAACGCCGGGTGGTCGACGCGTCGACCTGGCTGAAGGGCTGGAAGATCGACGTCTGGCGGTCGGCCGGCATGCCGATGCCGGTGTCCTCGACGGCGAAGTGGATCTCGTGGCGATCGGGCGCCGTTTGCTCGGCCGAGACATGGATGAAGATGCCGCCCGCCTCGGTGAACTTGACACCGTTCGATAGCAAGTTCATCAGGATCTGGCGGGTGCGGACGCTGTCGCCGACCACTGTTTCGGGGGTCTCCGGGTCGATCCAATAACCCAGAGCCAGGTTCTTGTCGGCGGCGTTGGGTGCCACCAGGCCGAGGGCTTCCTCGATCAGCGACCGCAAATCGAACGGCTCGCTCTCGAGCTCCAGCTTGAGGGACTCGATTTTGGAGAAGTCGAGGATGTCGTTGAGGATCTCGAGCAGCGCGTCGCCGGAGACGCGAATGGTGTCCAACTGCTCCCGCTGCTTGTCGTTCAGGTCCGACAGCAGTAGCAGCTCGGTCATACCGATGATGCCGCTCATCGGCGTCCGGATCTCGTGGCTCATGTTGGCCAGGAAGTCGCCCTTGATGCGGCTGGCGGTCTCGGCCGCCTGGGCAGCCTCGCGGGCCTCCTGCAAGGCGAGCCAGCGTTGGCGTTTCTTGCGTGTCGCGCTCAGGTAGCCAGCGCCGGCCGCCGTCAAGGCCAGGGCATAGAGCAAATAGGCCCACGAGGTGCGCCACATCGGTGGCACCACGGTGAGGCGCAGGGTGAGCTCCTCTTCGTTCCATAGGCCATCGGAGTTAGCGCCTTTGACCTGCAGAGTGTATTTGCCCGGGTCGAGGTTGGTGAAGCTGGCGCGGTGGAGATGACCGAGATCGATCCAGTCGCTGGTCAGGCCGTCGAGCTTGTAGGCGTAGCGGTTCTTTTCCGGCGCGGTGTAGTCGAGTGCAGCGAACTCGAACGAGAAAACCGAGTCCCGGTGGCCGAGGGTGATCTCCTCGATCTGGTGGATCGGGCCGGCGAGCGCCACCGGCTGGTTGAACTTGAGGAACGAGGTCAGAACAACCGGCGGAACATGCGAGTTGCTCTCGATGCGGTCCGGATAGAAGGCGTTGAATCCGTTGATGCCGCCGAAGAACATCTCGCCACCGGTGCTCCTGTAGTGCGCGCCGAGATTGAACTCGTCGCTCTGGACGCCGTGGCTGGTGTTGTAGGTCTTGAAGGTTTCGCTGGCCGGGTCGAATCGGACGATCCCCCTGTTGGTGGCCAGCCAGAGAGCGTCCGAGCTCTCGGAGAGGATGCCCCAAATCACCTGGTTGGGTAGCCCGTCACGCTCGGAGTAGTTGCGGAAGCGGGCCACTCCGGATTGCTGATCGAGATCGATCAGGCGGTCGAGCCCGCCGCCGTGGGTGCCGATCCACAAGACCCCTTCGGGGTCGACGTGCAGTGCCGTGACCATGTCGTGGGCCAGGCCTTCGGGCCGGGCCGGATCACTTTCGAAGCGCAAGAAGGTTCCGGCGCGGGGATCGAAGCGGTTCAGCCCATCGAAGGTGCCGGCCCACAAGGAACCGGCGGCGTCTTCGGCCAGGCAGCTGACCTGATCGTGGCTCAGGCTCATCGGATCGGCCGGATCGTTGCGGAAGTGGGCAAACGTGTCGGCCGTGCGATCGAACTGGCCGAGGCCGGCGCCGTAGGTGCCCACCCAGAGCACGCCGCGGGAGTCTTCGAACAAAGACATGACGGCGTTGCTGCCCAAGCTGCCGGGCTGGTCGCGGTCGTGTTGATAGCGCTCGAACTCGGAGCGGGCAGGGTCGAATCGATTCAGCCCGCCGGTGGCGGTCCCGACCCACAAGACGTCGTCTCGATCGTGCAACAGAGCGGTCACTCGGTCGCCGCCGAGGCTGCGCGGCTCGTCCGGATCGTGGCGGAAGTGCTCGAACTCGCCGCTGTCGCGGTCGAGCCGGTCGAGGCCGTGGTCGACCGTTCCGACCCACAGCTTACCGTCGCGGCCCTCGGAGAAGGCCAGGATCATGTTGGCCGAGAGACCGGCCGGATTCGACGGGTCGTGTTTGTAGTGGGGGATCGACCAGGTGATGGTGTTCCACTTGTTGACCCCGGTGTCGAGGGTGCCGGCCCACAGCACGCCGCCCCGATCCTGATAGATCGACATCACTCGGTCACCGGAGATCGTCGTCGGGTCACTCGGCAGATGGCGGTACCGGGCAAAGGACTCGGTGTCCGGTTGCAGCAGATTCAAGCCACCGTTGGTACCGATCCACAGCCTGCCCTGGCCATCTTCGAACAGCGTGCGTACCCGGTTCTCGCTCAGACTGGTCGAGTCGTCAGGATCGTTGCGGTAGTGGGTGAAGTTGGTGGTGGCGCGGACGAATCGGTTGAGCCCGCTGTAGGTGCCGATCCACAGCACGCCATCGCGATCTTCCAGGATGGACAGCACGCGATCGTCGCTCAGGCTGGCGGGATTGGCCGGGTCGTGGCGATAGTGGATGAACCCGCCGGTGCCCGGGTCGTAGACTTCCAGGCCCCCCATGGTGCCGACCCAGAGGTTGTTCAGACGGTCGATCCGCAGGGCACGGATCGAATCGCTGACCAGGCTGCGTGGGTCCGAGGCCTGGTGACGCAAATGCTCGGCGGTGCCGGTTGCCGGATCGAACAGGGCGAGTCCCGAATCGGAAGTGCCGATCCACAGCCCGCCGGTGGGATTCGGGACGATCGCTCGGATCCGGTTGCTCGGCAGGCTCTGGGGGTCCTCCGGGTCATGGCGATAGTTGACGAAGTCGTCGCTGGCGTGCTGCCAGCGGCTCAGCCCGCCGCCTTCGGTGCCGATC
>JBCCGX010000842.1:0-4735 GCA_039029035.1 Acidobacteriota bacterium
GCCCTTCGGCGGCGGTGAAGATCGAGCTGTCGAAAGACGGAAAGTTGGTCTACACCGACTACCTCTCTTTGTTGAAGTTCGATAGCGGTTGGCGGATCGTCGCCAAGGTCTACCACAGTCATAAGGACTGAAGCCGTCTAGCCGAATTGAGGCCTAGGGACCGTCCTGGCTCCGATCGGGCAAGGTGACGTGGCGATAGGGCAGCTTCTTGTGGTGTAAACTGGCTGTGGAGAATTCGGATGACTGTCAAGGAACAAGCTCGAGCCCTGGTTGACGATCTCCCTAGCGACGCGACTTGGGACGACGTCATGTATCAACTTTACGTCCGTCAGAAGATCGCTCTCGGCATTCAGGCTGGCGAAGAGGGTCGTGTGCAGAGCCACGAAGAAGTCAAGCGTAAATTCCTTGCTTCATGAAGCTCGTTTGGTCGGATCCCGCGGTCGCAGACTTAGAAGCGATCCATCACCATATCGGGCAAGACTCTGAATTCTACGCAGCCGGCCTCATCGCGAAGATTCTCGAAGCCGTCGAGCGCCTGGCGGACTTCCCGCACCTTGGGCGTCATGTACCGGAAGCTCCAGAGGATCCCGACGTCCGTGAGCTTCTGGTTCAGAGTTACCGCGTCTTCTACCGAGTGGAAGCGGAGCGCCTCCTAGTCCTCGCGGTCATCCATGGGAGCCGTGACCTGTCGAGCCCCGAGCTCAGGAGGCGAGCTGTTCACTAGGAATCCTTGTGGGCTGAACCCTGGGTAGTTCGGATAGAGAACGCTCTTCGAGACGACCTACAGCGTCAACGTCTCCCACTCTTCGTCTTCGCCCTCTCCTTCAGACTCTGCTTCTTCGGCCGCGTCCGCCTCGATCGACTCCGCAAGCAGGTCGATGATGCGGCCGGCCGGCGCCTTCTCGAGGAAACGTACGATCGGTACCAGGACGTCTAGGTCGGCGTCGATCCGTTTGCGCAGCTCGATCGCCATCAAGGAGTCGAGGCCGAGTTGGGTCAGTGAGCGATCGAAGGAAATCTGAGTCGGAGAGACTTTCAGCACCTGCGCGACCTGGTTGAGGACGTAGCTGCGGAGCAGCGACAGGCGCTGATCGGCGGCTGCTGAGACGATCTCGTCGCGACTCGGGCCCCTGGCTTCGGGCGACTCTTCAGCTGGACCCTCGTTCGGTCGAGGTTCGGCCGCGGGCAATTCTTCCAGGAGGCGGGCGAAGAAGGGCGCTTTCGCGGCGGCCGGATAGGCGGTGCGCCAAGCCTGCCAGTCGATCGGCATCACGGCAACCCGGGATGCATCGCCGAGCATCAGACGCTCGAGGGCGTCGATACCTTGTCGGGGCGAGAAGCTCTCGACGCCGTGGGGTTTCGCCCGGCGACCGCGCTCGTCGCCGTAGCGAACCGCCATGCCGACTTCGTCCCAGAAGCCCCAATCGACCGCTAGGGCCGGCAGGTCTTGTTGCCGGCGATCGTGGGCCAGGGCACCCATGAAGCTGTTGGCTGCAGCGTAGCCGCCGATCAGCGGCGAGGGGAGCAGGGTGGCGGCCGAGGAATAGAAGACCAGGAAGTCGAGCGAAGCTCGCGTCGAACCGAAGAGCTCACCGGATACCCCGACGTCAAGGGCGCGGTGCAGCAGCCAACTGCCGGTGACCTTGGCGCGGAGCTCTTTGGCCAGGGTTTCGCGGTCGAGATCGAGGATAGCAGTGGGATGCTGGACTCCGGCGGCATGCACGACGCCGCGTAACGGCGGCGTCCCGCGTACCTCGAGATCGTCGAGGAAAGCCTCCAGGGCATGGGCGTTGCCGACATCGAGGGCCGCGACGAGGACCGTTGCGCCCCGCGCTTCGAGTTGGTGAATCGCCTCGACTCTCCGGGTCGTGTCGTCATCCTCGACCTGCGATGCGTCATGCGGATCGTGCGACAGCAAGGCCCGGCGACCAACCAGCACCAAGTGCCTGGCCCCGCGCTCGACCAGGCGCTCGGCAGCGCCGAGTCCCAGATCGCCCAGGCCGCCGGTGATCAGGTAGCTGGCATGGGGCGACAGCTCGAGCTGCCGCCCGGCACCTTGGGTCGCTGGCATCGGCGACAGGCGGGCACCCAGAGGGCTGCCGTCGCGGAGGACGATCTGGTTCTCCTGGCCGAAGGCGCCTCGGAGGGTTTGGCTCAGCAGGTCGATGTCGACGGAAGGCTCGTCGTCAACCGCACTTTGTGGGTCGAGATCGATCAAGCCCGCCAGCAGATCCGGGTGTTCGGCGAGAGCGACCCGCCCGAGTCCCCAGAGGCAGGCCTGGATTGGGGAGATGGCATCGGCCTCGGGATCGACCACCTGGGCACCTTGGGTGGCGAGCCAGAGCATCACAGATCCATCGGCGCAACGCTCGAGCGCTTGAATCAGATCGGTGACGTTGCCCAGGAGATCGACCGCGCTCGTTTCGACATCCGCCGCGCGTCGCAAGTCGTCGGGATCCGGCGTATCGAGGGCGCGCAGATCGACCACGATCCAATCCCCCCCAGGCTGGGTGTCGAAGAGATCCTGCAGGCGCCGGGCGAGCTCGTCGACCGATGGTTCCTGCGCTTGGCGGGTCTCAGCGGGCCAGATCTCGACCGGTTCGCCAGCGGACCGCAGGCGTTCGCCGAGGGCTTGGGCAATGCCTAGGGTGTCAGCGAAGAGCAGCCATAGCCTGGGCCCGGAGGGATGGAATCGAGGCGTCAGGCGTTGCCAATCGCAATAGTAGAAGCATCGACGCAGAGCGAGGGCAGAGCGGCCACCGTGCTCCAGAAAGTCGATCGACAGCCCCTCGAGCCGCGCAACGGGGTAGCCATCGTCGCCGAGCACCGTCACATCGCCGGTCAAACGACCCGGCTCGGCAGGCCGCAGGACGATTTGGCTAGTCAAGTAGCCGCGCGGCTGGCGATAGACCTCCACACCGTCGAGCTGGGCCAGAACGAAAGCGCCCGCTGGCACCGGCTCGGTAGCGGCGGCGATCAAGGCCTGGCCGCAGGCGTCGAGCAGGGCGGGGTGGAAGCAATAAGCAGTCAACTGCTCGGCGATCTCCGGCACCGGCCGGACGTTTGCCACCACCAGGCCGGCCTCGGGACCGGTGCCGATCTCGAGCTCATCGATGCCGCGAAATGCCGGGCCCCACTGGTTGCCGCGCTCGCTGGCTTGGAGGTAGAAATCCTCTGCCGTTTGTCGAGCCCGGTTCGGGTGCGGTCCGATGTCCGCGGCTTCTCTGTGCTCGACATCGGATCGGAATTCGATTCGCCCCTGGCTGTGGAGGGTCCAGGCTTCGTCCTCGTCGTCGGCCGAACGCGCGTGGAGGGTGAAGACAAAACCGTGGTCCGCCTCCGGTCGAAGGATGAGCTGAACAGTTTGCGGCCCATCGGGGTCGAGAAAGAGAGGGGCGAGGTAGCGCAGCTTGCTGAGTCGAAACGGCTCCACGTCGAGAACGGTCTCGGCCGCAGCGAGAGCCAGTTCCACCGAAAGGGTGCCCGGGACGACGAGGCTGCCCTCCACCTGGTGGTCGGCCAGGAAGGGGAAGCGCTCGCTGTCGAGCTCGAACTGCCACAACCGGGTGCCAGGGGCGTCGGCGAGCGTTAGAAAGCTGCCGAGCATCGGGTGGGATTGGGCTTCGTCAGCGGCTGCTGCTGGCCGTGTTACAGGCTGCCGTGTGACAGCCTGCCGTGTGACAGCCTGTGGTGGCGGATCCGGGAGCCAGTAGCGCTGCCGTTGCCAGGGGTAGGCAGGGAGCGGTACCTGCCGGGCCCCGGTCTCGAAAAGGCGTTCCCAGGCGATGGGCAGGTCGAGGCAGTACAGCTCCGCCAGCGAGCGCAAAAGGCTGGCCCGCTCATCGTCGTCGCGCCGCAAGGAGGCCAGGACCGTCGCCGAATGGCCGAGGTGGTCGCAAGCTTCGCGGATCGTCGGCAAGAGGATCGGGTGCGGGCCGATCTCGATGAACACCGTGTGATGATCGTCGGCCAGGTGTTCGAGCATCTGGAAGAAACGCACGCTCGACCCCAAGTTGCGGACCCAGTAGGAGCGATCGAAGCCTGAACCGTCGACGATCTCCGCGTCCACCGTCGAGTAGATCGGCACCGAGCCGGGGCGCGGCGTGAGCCCTTCGAGCTCGGCCAGGAGGTCGTCTTCCAGGGGATCCACTTGTGGGCTGTGGGAGGCGACGTCGACACGGATGCGGCGGCAGAAGATATCGCGCGCTTCGAGGGTAGCGAGCACCTCGTCCAAGGCTGCCGGGTCGCCGGAGAGGACGGTCGATCGCGGTCCGCCATGGACCGCGATGGCCAGCCGATCCTCGTAGCCCTCCAGGGCTCGCTCGGCGTTTTCGAAGGAGAGCTCGACGGCGGCCATCGCTCCCTGCCCGCGAACGCGCCGCAGCAGGCGGCTGCGGCGGCAAATGATCCGCGCCGCATCGTCGAGAGAGAGGGCGCCGGCAACGTGGGCCGCTGCGACCTCGCCCATGCTGTGGCCGATCACCGCGTCGGGCTCGATGCCCCAGGAGCGCCAGAGGGCGGCTAGGCCGACCTCGAGGGCGAAGAGAAGGGGCTGGACGACATCGATGTCGGTCGGCGGATCAGTACCCTCTCGGCCTTCCATTTCCGCCAGCAAAGACCAGGCGACATGGGGGCGCATGGCCTCGTCGCAGCGCTCAATCGCCTGGCGAAAGACCGGCTCGCGGGCGAGCAGACGACGCCCCATGCCGGCCCATTGACCGCCCTGGCCCGGGAA
>JBCCGX010000843.1:0-4731 GCA_039029035.1 Acidobacteriota bacterium
CCATAGCCGCGGCGCCACACCAGCCTCGACTTGATCCCGCGCAGCTCGCCACTGAGCTTCGCGGGAAGGTCAGACGGCACATCGAAATCGGCGAATAGGTCGTTCATACGGTAAGGTCTCAGAGATGCGGTCGAGTTGCTGCGGCGGAAACAGATGATAGCTACCTCCTGGCAAGAGCTGAGCGCGGTCTTCCAGCAAGTCTTCGACCTGCCGGACGGCGAGCGAGAGCGTTGCTTGGCGGAGCTTTGTACCGGTAACGAATCGCTCCGTGGTGAGGTCGAGAGCCTGCTGCGAGCGCACGATCTGGCGGAGCATTTCACCCAAACGGGGCAGGCCGTCACGGTCGGTGAGCTGGGGGCCGATGCTCTCGACCTGGCGCCGTCTCGGCAGCTCGGACCCTATACGTTGTTGAGCGAGCTCGGCCAGGGCGGCATGAGCACGGTCTACCTGGCGGCGCGTGCCGACGACGAGTTCGACCGCTTGGTGGCGATCAAGACTTTGCGGCTGATGGGCGGGCCCGAGGTCTATGAGCGCTTTCGCGCCGAGCGGCAGGTCCATGCCAACCTCGAGCACCCCGGCATTGCACGTCTCTATGGCGGTGGCACCACCGAGCGAGGGGTGCCGTACATCGTCATGGAGTACATCGACGGGGGCCTGCCGATCGGGGTCTACTGCGATGAAATGCAGCAGACGGCCGAGGCTCGGATCGGCCTCTTCCTGTCGGTCTGTGATGCGGTCGCCTACGCCCACCGCAACCTGGTGGTGCATCGCGATCTGAAGCCCAACAACATCCTCGTCTCCGGCTCCGGCGAGCCCAAGCTGCTCGACTTCGGTATCTCGAAGCTGCTCACCGGCGAGGGTTCGGACTGGGATCCGACGGGGATCGGCCCCGGACCTTTGACGCCGAGTTACGCCAGCCCGGAGCAGGTCCTGGGTGAAGCGATCACGACCGCCTCGGACGTCTACAGTCTCGGCCTGTTGCTTTTTCGTCTCCTGGCGGGCAAAACCCCGGTGCCTGGAAGCCTGGGTGAGCGCCTGCGCATCTTGACCGAAGAGACGACGCTACCTTCGCTCGAGCAGACCGCCGAGGCCGACGAGCAAGCGCCTGCCACTGCCGCCTTCCGGACACTCGAGCGGGGCCGACGCCAGGATCTGGAGGCGATCGTCGCCAAGGCCTTGCAACGCGAGCCGCAGGCGCGCTACGGGTCGGTCGAGCTGCTTGCAGCCGATCTGCGCCGCTGGCAGAGCGGCCTGACGGTGAGCGCTCGGCTACCGACCCTCGCCTATCGATTCTCGCGCTGGCTGCGACGCAATTGGCTCGTCGCCAGTTTTGCGACTGCGGTGATCGTCACCCTCGCGGGCTCGTCGATCTTCTTGGCGGCACAAGCGAAAGAGCTGGCGCAGGAGCGCGATCGAGCCCGTGCGGAAGGCTCCAAGTCCGAGCGGATTCTCGCCCTTCTGCTCGGACTCTTCGGAGGCTCCGATCCGGTGAGAGCCCAAGGCGAAGACATCACCGTCCGCGATCTGTTGCTCGATGCCGAGCCGCGGATCGATCGCGAGCTGGCCACCCAGCCCAGAGTGCAGGCGGCACTCTTCGAAGCGGTGGGGCAGGTGTTCCTGAGCCTGGGCAATTTGGATGACGCCGAGCGGATCCTCAATCGGGCCCGCGACCTGTGGGAAGCGACCACTTGGCCTGAATCATCGGCCGGCACTACGACCCTCGATTTGTTGTCGCAGGTGCACGTCTTTCGCGGCGGCTTCGATCAGGCGCTCGAAGCGCTCGAGCACGGCCTGCAACTGCGTCGCGCCGAGTTCGGCAGCGAGAGCCTCGAAGAAGCGATGAGCCTGTCCCAGGTCGCCTACATCTATCTCTTGCTCTACAGGACCGAAGAGGCCGAGGCCACGGCTCGCCAGGCGCTGGCGATCTTCGACGAGCAGGGCGACGTCGGGTTCGAGAGCTATCGGATCGACGCGCAGTTCTACGTCGCCGAAGCGTTGATGCGGCAGAAGCGCCGCGCCGAGGCGGAGCCTCTATTCGAGGAGCTATTGATCGAGACGCGAGCTTTCTTCGGTGCCAATCACCCGAAGACCCTGAACCTTCTCGGCAAGTTGGCCGACCTCAAGTCGGCGGACCCCAATCAGCTCGACGTTGCCGAACGCCATATCCGGGAGAAGATCACCGCCCAGGAGCACGTTTACGAAGAGGAGGATCACCCCAAGATCGCCGTCTCCCTCGATGTTCTGGCCGGCATCTTGGCTCGGCGTGGCAAGCTGGACGAGGCGGAAGAGGTCTTCGGGTCGAGTCTCGAGATGTACCAGCGGCTGCTCGGCTCCGAGAGCCCCGGACTGGCTGTCACCCAGGGCAACCTGGGTTGGTTCCTGCTCTTTCGCCGCGCTGATCCCGAGCGTGCCCAGCCGATCCTGCAAGATGCCCTCCGCATGGGCGAGAAGTTTTTCTCCTCCGACGCTACGGTCCTGGCCTACCCGCTGATCGGCCTGGGGCGCTGCCAGACGCTGCTCGGCCAGGCCGAGCTCGGTGAACCCTACCTGCGGCGGGCGCTGGCGATCCGTCGCGCGGCCCACGGTGAAGAAGCCCTATCCGTGGCACGGGTCGAGCTCTTCCTGGGTGAGAACCTGGCCGCGCAAGGGGATTGTGGGGCTGCCGAGGCGCTGCTGCTAGACTCTAAAGGGGCGCTCGAACCGACCGGCCATCCCGACGATCTGAGCAGGATGCAAGATGCCTGGCACCGCTTCCGGGAGGTTTGTGGCAGTGTGACAAGGGTCGAGGCCCACCGGCCGCGTGACGAGGTGCAGCGGCAGATCTCTGGAGAAATCGATGCCGGATGAGACCCGCCAGAAGGCTGTCGTCGCCGATGCCGAGGCGACCGACCATTTCGACGAGACGGAGAGAGGTGAGATCACCAATCTTCTCCGCGGATGGGAATCCGACGGTGGCGTGGAGGAGAACCAGCTCCTGGAGCTGGTCTACCAGGAGCTCCACTTACTGGCCAATCGTTACCTCAGGCGGGAGCGCCACGATCACACGCTCGAACCGCGTGCATTGGTGAACGAGGCGTATCTGAAGCTGCGCGCCCAACGCCAGGTGAGTTGGCGCAACCGCAAACACTTCTTTGCCGTGGCGGCGATCACCATGCGGCGCATCCTGCTGGATCATGCCCGCACCAAGATGGCCGATCGCAGGCAAGCGGATCTGGTGCGGTTCGACTTCCTGGATCAGCTGCCCGGAGCGCTGCGCAACAGCGACTTCATGGGCTTGCGGCTCGCCATGGCACGGCTGTCGGAGTTCGATCCACGCTTGGCGTTGGTGGTGAATCTCCACTGTTTCGCTGGGCTGACCCTGGATGAGTCCGCCCTCGCTATTGGGCGGTCGCGGCGGACCATCGCGCGCGATTGGGCTCTGGCCAGGGCCTGGCTGGTGAGAGAGCTGCGGCCCAATTGAGCCGCAGCATTGTTCTGGTGGGCTTCTCCGCTCAGCAGCAGATCGACTCGATATTGATGCAGCTGAGGCAGAGCGAGCAGGGACGGGTTATCGCCAGATCACACGAGTTGTGGAGGGTGATGTCCTGTATCGGGCTGCAGGGGTTGCCGCCGTCAGCTTGCTGCAGTTGATCGGACGTTAGCTCACGCAGGGTTTCACGGTTCAGTCGCAGGCGACGAGTTTTCTTTTTCATCGAGATCTCCTTTCCGGGCTGGGCCGGAGCTGTCGGACGCAGAAGGTGTCGAGGTGGTCTGTGGGGTCAGAGGCATGATCATACCCACAACGACCTTCACTCGTTAACGCGGATTCTCTCGATAAATCGTGCCAGGAATCCGGCGAAGCTGTGTTTCGATCGGGATCCGTCCAACCCGCCGTGGGGCACGGCGCCCGACCCGTCAGGCATGCCTGCAGCTCGATGACGCTGGCTTCTTACGCGGGTCCTAAGCTGGTGCGGACAAGCCGAGGGCGGCGTCCCAAGCTGGCTCCTGGGGGGTGACGGCCGCCAGCAAACAGAGCCCGATGCCAGCGCTACCGGTCAGGAGTCCTGGCTGGTCGATCCACGTCAGCGCCTCGGTGCCTGACTGGCCGGGCGGTAAGGACCAGGCCTGGTAGCCGCCGAGACCCTGCCCAGGTCGCCGGCGCTCGAGGGTCTCGGCAAGCCAGGTGCGGGCCGCGTGGCCCACGGTTTGGCAGCCGGTTGCCTGGTAGAAGCGGTTGAAGATGTGCGCCAGGCCGGCGGTGCCGTGGCACACGCCGGCGTCCTGCAGGCCGGCGTGTTCGAGATCCCGCGCCGCGGCATGACGGGCAATGGCCAGAGCTTGCTCCTGCCAGGTTGCCTGGCCAATCGCCAGGCTGGCGGCCAGCACCGTGCCAGCGACGCCCGGATCGCCGTAGCACCAGGCGAGTCGCTGAGCCTCCTGGCGTTTCGCGTCTGGGGTGACCCAGCTGGGAAAGCCTTGCGGCTGTCTTTGGGCCAGAACCCAGGTGCCGGCTCGGTCGACGATCGGCTGGAGCTCCGGGCGTCGGATCCCGGCCTGGCAGCAGCGCGCCAGCAGGGTGATCAACGCCGGGATACCATGCGCCGCGCCCAAGTTGTAATAGCCCTCAGGAGCCAGCTCTCGCTGCCAAGTGGGGAGGTCCTCAGGCGGCGTGTGCCAGCGGATCCCGCCGTCGAAGGCCTCGGCGGTCTGGGTGAGGTGATCGAGGATCAGGTCGAGCGCCTGTCGCGCTCC
>JBCCGX010000844.1:0-4720 GCA_039029035.1 Acidobacteriota bacterium
CGACTCTTGCAGAGTCGTGGAGACGAGCCGGCGGTGCTCCTGCAGCATAGCGATCCCAGCGAGCCGGGAGCCGAGCCACGCTGGCTGTGGTTCAGCCAGCCACGGAAGATTCTGACGGCGCAGCGCCTGGCGGACGTGATGGACGTCCTTGCAGCCGCCGAGGCCGAGGTCCGCGCCGGTCGCTGGGTGGCAGGTTTTCTGACCTACGAGGCGGGGCCGGCGTTGGATCCGGCGCTGTCAGCGCACGACGGGGGCCCTTTGCCGCTCACTTGGTGGGGCGTCTTCGAGGCGCCGCGCGAAGTGCAGCTCGAGATCGAAGCCTCCACCAGTGTTTCACCGGCTCACCCGTCGCCCGCCGTTTGGCAACCGATCCTCACACGAGGGGACTACCGCTCGGCCCTGCGCAGCATCCACCGGCACATCGCCTCTGGCAACACCTACCAGGTCAACTACACCTTTCCTCTCGAGACGCCATGGGGGGAAGACCCCGCCACGCTCTTCACCGGCCTGGCCGCCGCCCAGCGCTGCCGCTACAGCGCCTATCTCGACACCGGCCGTTTCGTTGTCTGCTCGGCCTCGCCGGAGCTCTTCTTCAGCCTGGACGGTCAGCGCATCGTCACCCGGCCGATGAAGGGAACCGCGCGACGCGGGCGCTTTCCGGCCGAAGACGACGAGCGCGCCGAGGCGCTGCGGACGTCGGAGAAAGAGCGCGCCGAGAACCTGATGATCGTCGACATGATGCGCAACGATCTTGGCAAGATCGCGGGGCCGGGCACAGTCGAAGTCGATGATCTTTTCACGGTCGAGACCTATCCCACGGTCCATCAGCTCACTTCGACGGTCGCCGGCCGCACCAAGTCAGGCATCGTCGAGATTCTCCAGGCGCTCTTCCCTTCGGCCTCGATCACCGGCGCGCCCAAGGTCGCCACGGCTCAGCTCATCCGGCAGCTCGAGCCACGTCCGCGCGGGCTCTACACCGGTGCGATCGGCTTCTTCGCACCGCAGCGCCTGGCCCAGCTCAACGTGGCGATCCGCACCGCGACGGTCGATCGTGAGCGCGGTGTCGCTACCTACGGCACCGGTGGCGGCATCGTGTGGGACTCCGAGGCCGACGCGGAGTATGAAGAGTGCCGCGCCAAGGCCCTGGTCTTGGGACGGAGCTCGCCCAGATTCGAGCTCCTCGAAACGTTCCTCTGGCGTCCGCGCAGCGGTTACTTCCTGCTCGAACGCCATCTCGATCGGCTGCTGGCCTCAGCGCGCTATTTCGGCATCGACCTGCGGCGCGATGTCGTCCTCCGGCACCTCGACTCGGTAGCCGGCCGCCTGGAGCCGGTGCGCCACCGCATTCGCCTGGTGATCTACCGCGACGCGACGGTCGAAGTCACCGCCAAGCCCTGGGCCTGTTCGGGGCGCACCGAGTGGCGCATCACTCCGGACGATCGTCCGATCGACGACGAGGACCCGTTCCTGTTCCACAAGACGACTCACCGACGGGTCTACGACGAAGCACTGCAACGTCACCCCGAATTCGACGAAGTCGTGCTGTGGAACGCCCGCGGTGAGCTCACCGAATCGACCCGCGCCAATCTGGTTCTCTCGATCAACGGCCGATGGCTGACGCCGCCGGTCCACTGCGGCCTCCTGGCGGGCACTTATCGGGCCGAGCTCCTGGCGCGAGGGCGGGTCCGAGAAGAGGTTCTTCCGCTGGCGGCTCTGGCGACAGCCCAGGATGTGTTCTTGGTCAACTCAGTCCGTGGCTGGATTCGCGTCGACCGGCAAGGGATCAGGCCCACGAGGCTGACCGAGCACCGATCGACTCGGATCTAGTTGCTGCCTCGATCGGAGGTCGTCCGACCGTCGTGACAGGGATTGTCAGACACGTCTGACAGACTCGGCGGGCCGGGGTGATCAAGGGTCATTCTTTGGGGCTAGGCCGGCTCACCCGAAGGTTGGTGGATCCGCTAGAATGCAATTTTGTCTCCACCTGCGAGCCGCCGGGACACTGCGAGTTCCAGTGACTTTTTCCATGAGACGCGAAAGAATCATGTCATGAGCTCGACTCGAGAAGCACCGATGATCGAAGAGCGAATCCCGACGGCGGTCGGAGTGGCAGAGCCTGCTGCAGCGACCCTTGCCACCACACCCCAGACCGAGGCCTCCCCAGCGGCATTGGCGCCCGCAGCGGACAAGCGTCAGTACGTCGCCGGTCCGTGGGATCTCTCGGAGCTGCTGGCCGAGACCTCCGAAGAAGAAATCTCTCGCCAGCTGGAGAGCGTCGAGGCCCTGGTCGAGACGTTCGTCAGCCGCCGCGACGTCCTCGGGCCCGACATGTCGTCCGAGGCGTTTCAAGCCCTCATGCGGGAGTACGAGGCGCTGCTCTCCGAGATCGACGTCCTCGGCGCCCACTCCAGTCTGTGGTTCTCCTCCGACACCCAATCGTCGGTCGCCCTGGGCCACCGCAACCGCATGCAGCAAGTGCTCACTCGGCTACACAACCAGATTTTGTTCTTCGATCTGTGGTGGAAGAGTCTGGACGACAGCGAAGCCGAGCGGTTGCTGCCGCCCGAGGATGAAGTGGACCTGCGCCACTACCTGTTGGAGCAAAGGCGCTTCAAGCCCTACACTCTCGACGAGCGCTCCGAACAGATCATCAACACCAAGAACACCAACGGCATCAACGCGGTGATGACCCTGTACTCCATGCTGACCAACCGGCAGGAGTACACGCTGGAGATCGATGGTGAAGAACGCACTCTCACCGAAGGCGAGATGCGCAGCCTCTTCTTTGCCTCCGACCCCGATCTGCGCGCTGCGACCTACAAGGAGCTGTTCCGCGTCTACGAGCCCGACGCTAAGATTCTGGCGCAAATCTACGCCAATCGGGTGCGCGACTGGCACACCGAATACGTCGAGCTGCGCGGCGTCCCATCGGCGATCTCGGTGCGCAATCTGCGCAACGACATCCCCGACCCCGCGGTGGAGACTTTGCTCGACGTCGTGCACCGCAACGCGCCAGTCTTCCAGGACTACTTCAAGCTCAAGGGCAAATGGCTGGGGATCGAGCCGCTGCGGCGCTACGATCTCTATGCCCCGCTTGCTGCCTCCAACCAGACGGTCCCTTTCAACGACGCCGTCCATACGGTTCTCGACACCTTCCGAGCCTTCGACGATCGCTTCGCCCGACTGGCCGAAAGGGTCTTCGACGAGAACCATCTGGACAGCGAGATCCGCAAAGGCAAGCGCAGCGGAGCCTTCTGCGCCACCGTACTACCGAAGTTCACCCCATGGGTGCTGGTCAACTACACCGAGAAAGTGCGCGATGTCGCCACCCTGGCGCACGAGCTCGGGCACGCGGTCCACAGCATGCTCTCCGAGCACCACTCGCACCTCACCCAGCACCCGTCGCTGCCGCTGGCGGAGACCGCTTCGGTGTTCTGCGAGATGCTGATCACTGATCGGCTGCTGGCTGAAGAGACCGATCTGATGGCGCGCCGCGAGCTGTTGGCGTCAGCGGTCGACGACGTCTACGCCACGGTCATGCGGCAGACCTACTTCGTGCGTTTCGAGCTCGCCGCCCATGCGGCCATCATGGAGAACAAATCGGCCGACGACTTGTTCGATCTCTACCTGGAGAATCTGCGTGAGCAGTTCGGTGACTCGATGACCGTGTCACCGGAGATGCGCTACGAATGGGTGTCGATCCCCCACCTCTACAACACGCCGTTCTACTGCTATGCCTACAGCTTCGGCCAGCTACTGGTCCTGGCCCTCTACCGGCGCTATCAGCAGGAGGGTGATGCCTTCAAACCGGGCTACTTCAAGCTCTTGTCCTACGGTGGCTCGGCTCGGCCGGAGCATATTCTGAACGAGCTCGGGATCGACGTGTCCGACGCCTCCTTCTGGCAGGGCGGCTTCGACGTCGTGCGCGACATGCTCGATGAGCTGAAGTCGATCGAGATCCCCTGAGACTCGGCGTCTTCGACCTCCGATGGCCAAGTCACGCCGGCCGGCCGGCGACCGCGTTCGACAAGCCTTGGAAGCCCTGTCGCGCGCCGTCGAAGAACGGATCGCGCAACATCCCCAGGGCCACCTGGCCACAGGGCGTGGCACCCGTCTGTCGCTGAGCGTCGAGGTGCCTGCGGCGACGGCCGACGGCATCTCCCCCGAGCAGATCGCGCGGGTCAAGAAGAGTCTTGACGACGAGCTGGAGACCCTGCTCGCCCATCGCGCCGCTTTTCGCCCGGGACGGGTGCTCTGCCTGCGCTGCACCTCGGTGGAGTGTGAGCATGCGGGACCTGAAACCTCGCGCCAGGTTTTCGTCGGCTACGGCCCTACCGGCATCCCGCAGTTCCAGGACTATGGGCAATGGCTGCTGGCCAGCGAGCACCCTGAGATGGACCGGTTATACCGGCGTCCACCGCAGCTGGTGACGGATCTCTTCTCCGCCGCCGATCTCGAAAGCCAGCTGGTGCCCGCCTTCCGCGAGCGCAAGATCGACTACCGGATCCACGGCCAGGTGACCGCCGGCTGGTTCCCGGTGCCCGGACGCCGCGGCACACCGGAAGTGTTGGCCTTGACTTTCCAGGTGCTTTCCTCGGCCGTCAGGCAGCGCCGCGGCCGGCGCGGTCGTCGGCGCTTCGGCCTCAACGTCCTCGGCGCTGGACCTGCCGGCGAGCCGTTGGCGGAGCTCTACGAGCGACTGGGCGCGGTGCGCTGGACA